>CALBGK010000034.1 GCA_937893115.1 uncultured Erysipelotrichaceae bacterium
CAAGATAGGAATCAAAACTATTTCATTCAATAATTCATAAGTCTGGCATTCAGCCACTGGTGTCTGTACAGTGACAGATTTTAAAGGTAAGTCGCGGCATACTTCATAAGCCATTAAGCCAGCTATCTCGTCAAGATTCTGTTTAAAGTCCTTAGTCTTGGTATCTTTTTTGCGCATTTGTGTCAGCTTATGCGTAATAAGTGGATGATTTAATATTGTAACCATAGAGTATTCTCCTTCCTTAGTATTGTATCACATCAAAAGATTCAAAAAAAAGATATAGCACTTCACTATATCTTTTCGTTTAAAAAGCTACGAATTTCACTTAATCCGCCATAGATATGGTAGTCATCAGCCTCTTTCACCAACATGCTAGGAGCTGTCATGACATCATATTTGTCGGCAAGTTCTGGTCTTTCATTCACATTGACAACTTCATATTCTACTCCTTTAGAATCTAATAGTTTTTCTACTAGACGACAATTAGGACAAGTTGTTGTCGTGAATAATACTATGCTAGTACCTTTATCAGTTTTCTCTGTCTCATCATTCAAAGAAGCTGCAGCCTTTTTAATATCTTTAGACTTGATGAAAGTTTTGGCAAATTCATACTCCTTGCGATCAGCGAACTCTTGAGTTTTGCCATCATTCCAGTTTTGTACTGGGCGATAATAACCGGTAATGCGTGACCAAACTTCAGTCTTCTTGCCACACTTAGGACATTCATAGGCCTCGCCCTCAATATAACCATGTTCCTCGCAGATTGAATAAGTTGGGGAAATGGTGTAATAAGGCAAACGATAATTGTCTGATATCTTCTTAACCAAGACAGCCGCTGACTTCCAATCCTTGAGCTTTTCACCTAAGAAGACATGGAAGACAGTGCCAGATGTATAGAGGGTTTGTAATTCATCTTGAATATCTAAGGCTTCAAAGACATCTTCGGTATAACCGACCGGTAAATGTGATGAGTTAGTGTAATATGGTGTTTCACCCTTTTTAGAAGCAGTGATAATATCTGGGTATTTTTCAATATCATGTTTAGCTAGACGATAAGATGTCGATTCAGCTGGTGTAGCTTCCAGATTATATAAAGCCGAATACTTCTCTTGATATATCACTAAGCGTTCACGCATATGCTCTAAGACTTCTTTGGCGAATTTTTGAGTTTCGGTATGAGTCAAATCAGCTTTGAGCCATGAAGCATTTAATCCAGCCTCATTCATACCGACGATACCGATAGTCGAAAAGTGATTGTTAAAAGTACCTAAGTAGCGTTTAGTATATGGATATAGGCCGCCATCTAGTAATTTGGTGATGACTTCTCTTTTCATATGCAAGCTTCTTGCAGCAATATCCATCATATGATCAAGACGTTTATAAAAATCTTGTTCATTAGATGCTAGATAAGCAATACGTGGTAAATTAATGGTCACAACGCCAACCGAACCAGTTGATTCACCGCTGCCGAAATATCCTCCTGACTTCTTGCGAAGTTCTCTTAAATCTAGTCTTAAACGACAACACATCGACCTGATATCACTAGGTTTCATGTCGCTATTGACATAATTAGAAAAATAAGGCGTTCCATATTTAGCAGTAAGTTCAAATAATAGACGATTGTTTTCGGTATCTGACCAATCGAAGTCCTTGGTGATGGAATAAGTAGGAATAGGATATTGGAAGCCTCTACCATCGGCGTCCCCCTCCAACATGACCTCAATAAAGGCCCTGTTGATCATATCCATCTCTTTTTTACAGTCCTTATATTTAAAATTGACTTCTTCACCACCAACAATACAGTAATGTTCAGCCAAATCTTCAGGAACGGTCCAATCTAGAGTAATATTTGAAAAAGGTGCTTGCGTTCCCCAACGTGAAGGCGTATTGACGCCATAGACGAAAGATTCGATACAATGTTTAACCGTATTATAGTCAAGATTATCAATCTTCACAAAAGGTGCTAAGTAAGTGTCAAAAGAAGAAAAGGCTTGAGCACCTGCCCACTCATTCTGCATGATACCTAAGAAGTTGACCATTTGATTACATAAAGCCGCCAAGTGTCTAGCAGGCTTTGAGGTAATCTTACCTCTAACACCGCCTAGTCCTTCTTGAATGAGTTGTTTTAAAGACCAACCTGCACAATATCCTGTAAGCATGGATAAGTCATGAAGATGAATATCACCACTTCTATGAGCATCCGCTATCTCGTCATCATAGATTTCAGACAACCAATAATTAGCAGTGATGGCACCACTATTAGACAAGATTAGACCACCCACTGAATAAGTGACGGTGGAATTCTCTTTGACACGCCAATCAGATAAGTTGACATAGGAGTTGACCAATTCTTTATAATCTAACATCGTCGATTCAATATTGCGAGCTTTTTCACGTTGTTTGCGATATAAGATATAATTTTTAGCCACCTTGTCATAGCCAGTATTGACCAAGACAGTCTCGACACTATCTTGTATATCTTCGACAGAAATCTTATCGTCAACTATTTTCTTTTGAAATTCCGCCGTTACGCGCAAAGCTAAATTTTCAATGATAGAAGGATGATAATTTATACCCTCAGTAGCGTCAAAGGCCTTCTTAATAGCCTTAGCGATTTTCTCTAAGTCAAAGTCGACAACTTTGCCATCTCTTTTTACAACCTCGTACATAGTATCCTCCTTTTAACGTATTTCTACTTCTTTTATATATTTTGCCGCAATAACTTTAAACTCATTCAATTCTTCTTCATTAAAACCATGAAGACCCTTTTTGATACATGAATCTCTATCAACAAAGTTTTGAATGAAATAATGTTTAGCGCCTTTTATCATCTTAGCGATAGCTTCTATATCATCAATATCGTGGTATTCCTTCACAACTGTCGTTCTAAATTCATAATCTAGCCCACTGTTCATTATTAGTTTTATAGACTTGCGGATATTATCAACATTAAGCTCATTAAGACCTATTGTTTCAGCGTATTTACTAGAACTATTTTTAATATCCATCGCGATATAATCGATTAGTTCATCATCGATCAAATCTTTTAAACGATCAAAATAATATCCATTAGTATCTAACTTTACCTTTAAACCAATATCTTTAACATCTCTTAAAAATGATTTAAGGCCAACAGATATTAAAGGTTCGCCACCAGTGACACAAATGCCATCAATGATATTTTTTCTTTTATCTAAGAAGGCCATGATGTAATCTAAATCAATCTTTGAATCATTTTCGTTGAGAAAGACCAAATCTCTATTATGACAAAATGGACATTTAAAATTACATCCGCCAGTAAATAAAATTGATGATACTTTACCAGGATAATCTAATAGACTACACTTCTGTAGACCATAGAATGAAATCTTGGATTCTTCTTTTTTCAAAAGATCAAATTCACGCGACCTAGAGGCAAGAATAGATGTTATGTTGATATATTGTTCCTTTTCATCTTCACTTAAATCTTGAGATAAATAATTCCATCTATCCTGTCTAATACGATATAAGTCTAAAATAATCTCTCTAGTTTTATCAGTTGTAAAAAGAAGTTTAGAACGTCTATCATTTTCATTAACTTCTATCTTCACATAGCCTAATTCTAAGAGCTTTTGAATGCTCTTAGTGACAGTGCCCTTATCAAAAGATCCGCTTTCAGCCAATTCATTCATCGATATTCCTTCGTGTTCATATATCTCTATCAAAAAGATTAAATGTGCATAACCAATATTATAATCAGATAAAATATCATCAAAATATCTTTGATTAGAACGATAGAGAATAGAAGTATCAAGACTAATATAATTCTTACTCATCATATAAAATACCCTTATACTGTTAGTATACATTAC
>CALBGK010000035.1 GCA_937893115.1 uncultured Erysipelotrichaceae bacterium
TATATTCAAAGGTATTTCATTTAATAGACTCTTGATTTCTTTGACATACTCATGGCCCTTTTTGAGGTCATCCTTATAAGAAGATGAGATAGCTGGAAGACGATATTGAGCAATCTTTACTTCTACCTCATTTAGGACTACTTGTAATTTCATCACTTGTGATACCGCTCTTGCTTCATCACTAGAAGTCTTATCAATACTATGCTTATATTTTCTGAGCTCTTCAATATCAGCTAAAGATACGTTGTAGATTTCATTAGCTTTTTTAAATATTTCTGTCGATGGCGTATCGTTGCGCGAAATCATTAGATTTAAACTGCGATATTCATCTTGATACTTATCGAGTTTAATCTTTTCTTCTTTGATGCTGCCCTTTAAATCTTCTAAGCTATATCTTTCACTCTCTTTATTTACTACCGTATCGATATAAGTATAGAGATGATTTAATTCTTCAATATTCTTTAAGACACGATCTGAAGCTTTCTTGGAATCTTCAAAGGCTAATTTTTCATCATTTAAGGCCTTAATCAATTGAGCTAATTCTTCTTTAATGCCTGTTAGGTCTTCTTTAACTCCTTCGACATTGGCGCTGATGATATTTTTTAAATCAGCATTAAGACGCTCATTGATATTATCTAGTTTTCCTTCGATATCTAAGTGTTTGAGATATACTCCTCCTTGAACGCTGAGGGCATGATTTCTACTAACTTCATCAATCATGACCGGAATGACACCCTTAGCATCATTGATACAATCTGGAAGATAATCGATACTCTCATCTATTGTCTTAATCTGAGTAGTTAGTGTATTTAGATTATCTTGGGCATTGGCAAATTCATTGGCATACATCCATTCTTCAAAAGAAGAGAATAGATTCTCACACTCTTGTAGTTTCTCTTCTATTCCTTCATAGGCGATAGAAAGATTTTGAGCATTCTCGCGTACCTTGGTTTTTAAATCACGAAATTGTTCCTTAAGTTCATTAGATACTTCGCGTTGAACACTCTCTTGTTTAGAGAACTGTTCAAGGAAGTCATCGATAGAATGAACTTCTTCTTCTAAATCAGTCAAGTTTTCCTTGACGACAATCAAAGAATTCTTGGCATCGCCATATTTCTTAGAAGCGATATCATCTTCTAATCCTTCAATCAGTTCATTTAAGCGATCGATATTCTTTTGAGCTTGTTCATACTTGCTGAAATACTCTTCGACCTTCTTATAAGTCTCTTCATTTATTTTGGCCATCGCTTGAGCCTTAGTTAATTTAAATGCCAAAGGAATAGTACGAACACGATTAAAACGTACATTAATTTCATCTAAATCCTTTTTGAGATTTGATGAGTGAGTATTCCTGATCAAAATAAAGACAATTAATGCCGCAACTACGATGAGCAAAACTAATAAAATCAATTGTGTATTACTATCCATATGGCCTCCCTTAAACATCATTATTTTACTATTATTCATAAGCTTTTTCAATTGACGCAAACAATGATATTTGCTATAGTTATAAGGCGTATTTGATAGCAGCATGTAAAGTCTAAAAATAAGCGTTGATACCAATAAAAATTGGCGAGCAGTAGTCTTGCGCTAAGATGAACCCTCTAATACCAACACTCTTTTAGATGATTTACACCTATTATCGTTTATGCTTGTAAACAATAAGGAGGAAATTATGTCAAGAACTACAGGGCCAGTATGGCGCATTTCTAGACGTCTTAACTTCTCTATCCTAGAAACTGGTGAAGAATTAAGAAGACGCCCTTACATCCCGGGACAACACGGAAGTCCTACTAAGAGAATCAAACAAAGCAACTACGGTCTACAAAAGGCAGAAAAACAAAAGATTAGACACATGTACGGTCTTAGCGAAAAACAATTCTTTAACACTTATCAAAGAGCTGTTAAGATGCAAGGCGTAACAGGTACTAACTTACTATTATTGTTAGAATCTCGTTTAGATAATATCGTATACCGCATGGGTTTCGCTATTACAAGAAGACAGGCAAGACAATTAGTTAACCATGGTCATATCTTGGTTGATGGTAAGAAAGTTGATATCCCATCATTCCAAGTAAAACCTGGCCAAACTGTGGAAGTTAAAGAAAAATCACGTAATCTAGCTTGTATCCAAGATGCATTAGATGCAACATTATCTACTAAAGATTTCGTTGAAGTAGATAAGGAAAACCGCAAGGGCAAATACGTAAGACTTCCAGAAAGAAATGAATTAAATACTGAAGTTAACGAATTACTTGTAGTTGAATACTACAACCGCTAATAGTTAGCTAGAATGCAAGCCTCTAATGGAGGCTTGTTTTTTTTATACCTAAATAAAAAGACAAGTCTATACTATAGACTTGTCTTTTTTTATTTATTCATCTCCAATTGAATGATGTCATAGATTTTTTTAACTGTTTCATCTATTTCATCATTACATACGACATATTTATATCTAAATGTCTCTTGCAGTTCATGACGTGCTTTATTGATTCTTTTTTGGATGACTTCTTCGCTCTCGCTATTTCTACCCCTGATTCTCTTTTCTAATTCTTCAAGACTTGGCGGCAATAAAAAGATAGAAATACAGCCCTCGTCTTTTCTCATAACATCCATGACTTGCTTAGCACCAACTGTCTCAATTTCTAAGATGACATTTTTACCTTCTGAGCGTTTCTCTTCGACATATTTTTTAGGTGTCGCATAATAGTTGTCGACAAAACAAGCATGCTCTAAGAATTCGCCATTATAGAGATTCTGTAAGAATTCGTCCTTGCTCACAAAAAAATAATTGACACCATCGACTTCGTTAGCTCTCGGTTTTCTTGTGGTCATCGAAATCGAATATGTCAGCTTCAATTCGGGATAATCCATAATCTTCTTGATGATGGTTCCCTTGCCTACTCCACTAGGCCCACTAATAATAATAAGTAACCCTTTTTTCATAACCTGATTTTATTACATTATTGAAAATAATGCCATAAATTTTCATATTTATAAACAATAATAAATAATAATAAGTTATAATTATTCCATGGCTTTAGATGGAATTATATTAAGTAAGATATGCGAAGATTTAAAGAATTATCTTCCCATGCGCATAAATAAGATAATTGGTGTTTCAGATAATGAAATAGTTTTTAATGTCCTAGCTAAATCTAAAAGGACAAATCTAATCATTTCTTGTCATTCTTTATACAATCGCATCTGTTTATCAGATAGAACATATAATACTTACAATAACCCTTCTGGTTTTATCATGTTGATGCGAAAACATATAAATGGTGGCATCATCTATAATATTGAACAATTATCTTTAGACCGTCTTTTAATACTATCCATTGTCGCTCAGGATGAGCTCTATGATAAAAAAGAATATCGCTTATATGTCGAACTTATGGGTAAATATGCCAATATTGTCTTGGTTGATCATAACTCTGGCAAAATAGTTGATGCCTTAAAGCGTATTCCCCCTTATGAAAATACCAAGCGTACCATTCATCCAGGAGCTATCTATAAACTCCCTGAGAAACAGAATAAATTTAATCCTTTTTTAACTGATGAAACTAATATTGAAGCATCTTTTGTCAAACAATTTGAAGGTTTTTCTAAGCTTTTAGAAAATGAAGTGCGTCATCGCTTAAAGGATCAGACTTTTAAAGAGATTATGCAAGAAATAAATGCTTCAAATAAATTTTATTTATCTTTTCTTAATAGTGGCATTGAATATCATGTGATACCTTTAACCCATCTTAAAGTTAAAAGTGAAGAATGTGATATCCATCAGGCTTTTGATATCATTTACTACGATTTAGAAGAGAAGGAAAGAATTAAAAAGAGTACTGACAACATCATTAAATTTGTCAAAAAACAATCTAAGCATTTTGAAAATAAGATAGCTAAATTAAATGAATCATATTTAGAATCCTTAAATCCAGAAGAATATAAAGACAAGGGCGATATTCTCTACACCTATGGAAATCTAAATGACAAAGGACTAACCGAAGTAATGCTAACCGACTTTGAAGGTAGAGACATTCTAATTAAACTAGATCCTAAAAAGACAATAAAAGAAAATGCGAATAAGTACTATCAAAAATATCATAAGAAGAAAAAAGGTCAAGAATATATTAAGGAGCAATTATTGATAGCTCAAAACGAAAAAGAATACTTTGATTCTCTTTTAGAACAGCTAGATATAGCCAATGTGGAAGATTCATTTGT
>CALBGK010000036.1 GCA_937893115.1 uncultured Erysipelotrichaceae bacterium
ATGAATTCTCAGGTGGTCAAAGACAACGTATAGGTATCGCTAGAGCCATGATTATGAAACCTGAATTCATCATTGCCGATGAGCCTATCAGCGCCTTAGATGTATCTATTCGTGCTCAGGTATTAAATTTGATGAATAAGTTCAAAGAAGAACAAGGTCTTACTTACATGTTCATCGCTCATGACCTTTCGGTTGTAAGATATTTCTCTGATCGCATTGCAGTTATTCATAAGGGTCGTATCGTCGAGATCGCACCAACAGATATATTATTTAAATATCCTTTACATCCATATACTCATTCTCTATTACAAGCTGTACCAATGCCAGATCCTCGTATTGAGAAAGCTAAAGAACTTGTCATCTATGACGAGTCTACTAGAGACTTGAGTGGTGAAAAACCAGTTCTACAAGAAATTCGTCCAGGTCATTTCGTATTTGCTAATGATCGTGAGATGGGAGAATATGAAAAAACCCTTCAAAGATGGGAAAAAGAAGAGCAATAAGCTCTTCTTTTTGTTATGATGTAATTATGAACAAGATTGTATTTTGTGATATAGATGGAACTATCATTGATAATTTACGTGGACTTAAAGAGATAACACCTAAAACTAAATATGCTATGGCTGAGCTCAAAAAAGATGATTATATCTTTATCGCCTCAGGGAGATCTAAGTGTATGTTGCCAGAGGAGATTACTAAACTTAATCCTAGTGGCTATATTTGTGCTAATGGTGCCTATGCTGAACATGAGGGGAAAGTTATATATGAAAGATATTTCACTTATGAGCAACTTAAAGAATTAAGAGAATATGCAATATGTAATAATTTGAATTATTATTTTGAAAGCCAAGAATGTATCTATACTAATGCTTCTAATAATAAACTACACCAAGATTTTAATGCGGCCTGGGGTTTAGGCGACATCTATACTTCTAAAGATTATAGTAAAGATGAACATATCAATATTGCCATGTTGGCATGTCATAATGAACAAGAAGGAGAAAAATTTTTCGAAACTTTTAAATCTTTTTTTGATATACGACATCATCATGGCTTTCCGTCATTTGACATTAACTTAATCAATAATAATAAGGGTGAAGCTTGCGAAAAGATAGAAGAGCATCTTAATATATCGTATGAAAATACTTTTGCCTTTGGTGATGGCTTAAATGATATCGAAATGCTAAAAGCTGTTAAATATGGCATAGCGATGGGCAATGCATTTATGGAATTAAAAGAAATTGCCTATGATGTTACATCGGATGTCTTGGATGATGGATTTTATGATGCCTTAGTAAAATATGATTTAATCAAACCTATTTATTAAAACTTTAATATAATAAAAGTGGAGGAAATTATATATGATAATTCAAAGTACTAGAGTTTGGCTTGCTTCACAATTTGTAGGAGCCCAGCTAGAAATTGAAGATGGAAAGATAGCTTCTATTTATCCATACGCTTTTAAGGATGTTGATTATGACTATGGTGATAATCGTATTGTTCCGGGATTTTATGATATCCATACTCATGGCTATGATGGTTGGGACACCAACGATGCTACGCCAGAAGGTTTACATCATTGGTTGAAGGAGATTGTCAAAGAGGGTGTTTGTGGACTGTGCCCAACGACAATCACTCAATCACATGAGGTCTTATCTAATGCCTTAAAGAATGTCGCTAAAGTTTATGAAGAAAAACCTGAAGGTGCTGAGATATTAGGAATTCATTTTGAAGGGCCATATCTTGATATGCACTACAAAGGAGCTCAACCAGAAGAATATATCATTAAAGGAACGGTTGAAGAGTTTAAACAATATCAAGAAGATGGTAAGGGTTTAATCAAGATAATTACAATGGCTCCTGAGCATGATGATGACTTTACATTGGTAAAATATCTAGCTCATAATAATGTAAATGTCAGTATTGGTCATTCTAATGCCACATATGATGAAGCTTTATTCGCTATAGCTAATGGCGCTAGAAGCTTCACTCATGTCTATAATGGTATGACTGCTTTCAACCATCGAAATAATGGTATTATTGGCGCTGCTTTACGTTTTAAAAATACCTTTGGTGAAATAATTTGTGATGGTAACCATTCAACACCGGCAGCTTTAAATATCTATTTCACTTCAAAGCCTGAAAATTGTATCATGATTTCTGAT
>CALBGK010000037.1 GCA_937893115.1 uncultured Erysipelotrichaceae bacterium
CTTTAAATGATACTATACCTATGCTTCCATTTCTATTTACTACTTATTTATTAATGGAGTTCATGGAACATAAGAAACCTGACTTATTTAAAAATATATTAAACAAATCTAAGGTCCTAGGCCCTTTTATCGGTGCGCTTTTAGGAGTGATACCGCAATGCGGTTTTTCTTTGATTGCCAGTGGTTTATATTTAAACCAAAATATCACCTTAGGAACGCTTATAGCCGTCTTCTTATCGACCAGCGATGAAGCTTTACCTATGCTTATTGCCAGTTTTGAGAACACCAGAATAATTTTTCCGCTTATTTTGATTAAAGTTGTTTGGGCAATGATTGTCGGATATCTCGTCGATTATCTGGTGAACAAGAAATTCCTGAATAATTATCGCAGCATCCGTGATATTCATGGCGAATGCGATAAAGAACATCATCATAGTATTCTCTACTTAGCCTTTATCCACACTGTTAAAGTATTCGTTACCATCTTTGTCATCAATTTCCTTTTAACCTTTGCCATGGAAAGTTTTGGTGAAGATAATATCCGCATTCTCTTTGAAAACTTTGAAGTAATGCAATTACCTATCGCTACTCTTGTCGGCCTCATACCAAATTGTGCAGCCAGTGTCTTATTGACCAGCTTGTACATCGATAATTTTTTGAGTTTTGGTGCTTTAGTATCCGGCCTTATGAGCAGTGTAGGACTTGGTTTATTATTTTTATTTCAGACTTATGACAACAGGCGAGATATCTTCAGGATCTTATTGATATTGGTCATCGCCTCATTCAGCATTGGTTTTATGATCGATATTATTGGTTTTAATCTTTAATCATCTTCAAATTGAATATCTAGGATTTTATTAAAAGATATCTTTTCTTTGACTATTTGAATGATTTTGGTATCAAAGTTTAGTTTGGCGATGCGCCCTGTCTTTTTGAGATAGTCACCATTTTGATAGTAGATGACACTTACCATCATGCCAACTTTTAATTGCTCGGATTTTAGATTTAATTCCTGTAAATCTTCTTCAGATAGAATTATCTTATCTACTTTGACTTTTTCTTTACTCTTTAATACTTCTTTAAAACCGACTAGGGCGTCAAAGGGTTGAAATATCTGGGGATGAGAGTTATTGTTCATGCTTTGTGACCTCCTATAGTAGTATTGCGATAGCGCTGTGTTGATTTATCAAGATAGTTCATGCCCTTTAAAAGGGAGTTTTTACCATAGCGTTTATGAATGTTATTGATGGTATCTTGTAGTCTATGTTCCTTATCTAGCTCATTGATATCGGTAAATAGATCATATTCACTATAAGCTTCATCTTTTAAGTCCATGAAGCTGATACCTATTTGTCTGATGGGATAATTCTTATCGACTATTTTAATATATAATTCTTTAAATTCATTCATCAAAAGCTTACATGAATTAGTAGTATTAGCGATCTTGACGGTGCTATGACTAGGTTTTCTGGCTTCTTTAGAATAGCCTATGAAAAGACTGATACGACTACATACTAGATGTTTATCGACAAGTTTTAAGACATTGATATCAACCATTTCTTTGAGGATTAAAAAGGCATCCTTGTAATTATAATTTTCAAAGAGTATTTGACTATTAGAGATGGAATTGGCCTTAGGCTTATAATTTTTGATATCGCTGATAGTGGTATTATCGATACCCTTTGAATGTTCGATCATGATACGGGCATTGATACCAAATTCTTTATATAATATCCTTTCATCATAGACACTCAAAGCATATAAGTCATAGATACCAAGTTTATTTAAACGTCTATTTAAACCTTTACCTATCATCCAGATATCTGTTAAAGGCTTATGATGCCACATCTTTTGTCTAAAGATATCTTCATCTAGAAAGCCCATATTATCCTTGGTATGCTTAGCGATTACATCCATGGCTACCTTAGCTAAAAAAAGATTGGTGCCGATGCCGACAGTAGCTGTCAAACCTGTATTTTTATAGACATCGGCCAGTATCTTATTAGCTAATTCTTTAGGTTTTAGCTTATAGAGATTGAGATAGGGAGTGATATCTAAAAAAGCTTCATCGATCGAATAGATATAGATGTCTTCACTGGCTATGTATTTTAAAAAGACGCTGTAGACCTTGGCTGAATATTCCATATATAAAGCCATGCGAGGTGGCGCAATAATATATTCGATGCCGACAGGTATTTCATATATGCGACCTCTACTTTTAACCCCTAATTTCTTGATGGCTGGAGTTGCAGCTAGAGTTATGGCACCCCCACCACGACTGGGATCAGCTACTACTAAGTTAATTTCAAAAGGATCTAAACCTCTTTCGACACATTCGACTGAGGCATAAAAAGATTTGAGATCGATACAGAGATATATTCTTTTTTCCATACTTAAATGGTAGGCCATTTTATAAAATATTAAAGATAGATTTGGGAATTTTATTAGATATGTTAAAATATATTTGCAAAAGTACGATGAATTTGCTAATTTAGTGATGAGGGTAAATGGATGTTATTAAAAGAATTATTGATTAAATATGAAATAGCTAATAATAAAAGTCATATCGATGTAGCTAATGAGATAGGAGTTTCCTTATCTACTTACTATCGTTGGATCAATGGTGAAAGCACCATGCTTAAAAAGGGAACTATCGCTAAGCTTTCTAAGGTATTAGAATGTGATGTTCAAAAAGTTTTAGATGAGGAAGAAAACTTTAAGCCTTTGGTTGGCAGCGCTAAAGCCGGTTATGATATGTTTTTAGATGAAAATATCGACTCCTATATCGAAGTCAGTAGGAAGGATGGCCGCAATGGTGACTACTTCTTGAGGGTCAAAGGCGATTCCATGGAAGGCTCGCATATCTATGATGGAGATTTAATCTATGTCAAAAAGACAGATAGCATCAAGTCAGGGCAGATAGCCATCGTCATGATAGGGGATGAAGTGACCATTAAAAAAGTCATCTATAAAAATGACTTAATGATATTAGAGGCTACTAATCCTCGCTATGAAGCGCGCTATTTTAGTGCTGATGAGATTGAAGAATTGCCGGTTAGGATAATTGGTTTAGTATTATTTGTGCGAACGGACTTCGTATAGATTTCTATCTTTAATTCTTCAATAGTCTTATGAGCTATGTCTTTGATATCGATTAATATCTCTTTTAAGATGTCAATATTTTTGGCATAGGTGGCAATATAAGGGAAACTATAATCACTAGTATCGAGATTGAAATGGTGGCAGATGACAAAGGCCAGAGCCTCTGCTTCAATCTCTTTTTTACTGATGTCACCACCTCCATCCTTATGTAAGATACTGTGGGCAAATTCATGACACATCGTCTTAGCTTTTTGATTCATATCTAATTCATCACTTATGACAATGATTTCTTCTTTGGTATTAAAATAACCTCTTGCGCCACTACTTAAGAAGAAATCTTCTTTTTTCCTTTTAAAGATAATAGGTATTTCACTGATAGAAGAAATGGCATCGATGATAGTCTTAGCTTCTTCACTTTCGCCTTCTAATTCTTTAACTATTCTCGGCATCTCTTCGCCAGTAGTTTGGGAGATATCAAAGACATTTACAACCTTAAAACAAGTCAAGACATATTCTTCATCATCTTCGCCTTTCTTTCTTATTTGATAGGGAGCCAGTATCTTGATGGCTTTAGCACCTTTGATGACTTGACGATTAAACTTATCTTTCCAGGCCCTATATCCTGCAACACAGGTGGCATTAGGAAATTGGTTAAGAATTAAGATGGTATTGTGAAAGGAATATTGATGAAATTTAGAGACAAAACATAGATAATCTTTAAAAGCTTTAGAGTTATTTACTTCTCTAACGCCTTTTTCAATAGCTTCAAAAGCACTTTTTTCTAGATTTAAACCGATATTAATCACCTCGATTATTTTATTTACATCACTTCTTCTTTTTCCTAAAACAAACTTACTATCGTATATAATAGAAATGATAAAGGGAGGAAAGTATGAGCGAGAAATTAATGTGGGCTCTAGTTAAAAAAGAGGAAAAAAAGGGCTTGGCTTTGATGAAGAAGCCTATACCTGAGGTAGCTTATAATGAAGTGAAGATTAAAATTCATAAGACGGCTATCTGTGGTACTGATGTCCATATTTATGAGTGGAATGATTGGGCTAAACATACGATAAGCCTAGGCCAGATTGCTGGACATGAATATGTGGGCGAGATAGTGGAAGTAGGTGCCGCTGTAAAGAAGTTTAAGGTTGGCGATATAGTTACAGGTGAAGGACA
Organism: uncultured Erysipelotrichaceae bacterium; assembly: GCA_937893115.1. GTDB lineage: Bacteria > Bacillota_I > Bacilli_A > Erysipelotrichales > Erysipelotrichaceae > CALUZH01. Next base: position 4,279 of record CALBGK010000037.1, read on the forward strand.
TATAGTCTGTGGCAAGTGTCGCAATTGTCTTGAGGGACATAAAGAAAATTGCAAAGACGCCAAGGGTGTCGGCGTCAATCGTGATGGTGCATTTGCGGAATATCTAGTCATTCCTGAAGATAATGTATGGAAGACAAGAAAAGATATACCTGAAGAGATGTATGCCATTTTTGATCCACTGGGTAACGCATGTCATACAGCTCTTAGCTATGATTTGTTGGGTGAAGATGTCCTGATTACAGGAGCTGGCCCTATCGGTATTATGGCAGCAGCTATATGTAAGTATGCCGGAGCAAGAAATGTGGTAATTACCGATTTCAATGAATATCGTTTAAAACTGGCTAGTGAGTTAGGTGCCACAAGAACTATCAATCTAAAAAATGAAAAGATTAAAGATGTCATGAAAGAACTAGACATGAGTGAGGGATTTGATGTCGGCTTAGAGATGTCAGGAGCTCAAAGTGCCTTCAGTGAAATGGTTGAGATGATGAGGCATGGTGGTAAGATTGCCTTACTAGGATTACAAAATCCTGATGCGAAAATCAATTGGGAGACAGTCATTTGGAATGGTTTAAATATTAGAGGTATCTATGGTCGTAAGGTTTGGGATACTTGGTATAAGATGACCAGCATGATAGAAGGCGGTTTAGATATATCACCTGTCATCACTCATCGTTTGAATATCAAAGATTATAAGGAAGGCTTTGAAGCGATGATCGGTGGCCAATCAGGAAAGGTTATCTTATCTTGGGATCATTTAGATTCCCTATATGAACAGGAGCAATAAGCATGAATAGAAATGAAATCTTAAAGATGTATGCCGATGAAGTAGAAGGCATTAAAAAAGCCGGTCTTTTCAAAGATGAAGCAGCTATCGTATCTTCGCAAGGTGCTAGAGTAAAACTGGCTGATGGTCGCGAAGTCATCAATATGTGTGCTAATAACTATTTGGGTTTAGCTAATAATCAAAGACTTATCGATGCAGCTAAGAGAACATATGATAATAGGGGTTATGGTGTAGCTTCAGTGCGTTTTATCTGTGGAACGCAAGACATTCATAAGGAACTGGAGGCAAAGATATCAGACTTTTTAAAGATGGATGATACTATCTTATACTCATCATGTTTCGACGCTAATGGTGGCTTATTTGAAACGATATTAGGGCCTGAAGACGCTGTGATATCTGATGAATTAAACCATGCATCCATCATTGATGGCATTAGACTATGTAAGGCTAAACGCTTCCGTTATAAGAATAATGATATGGAAGATTTAGAAGCTAAATTAATAGAAGCCAAGGATGCGAGAATCAAACTCATCGCTACTGATGGTGTCTTTTCTATGGATGGCATCATCGCCAATCTAAAAGCTATTTGTGATTTAGCTGATAAATATGATGCCCTAGTCATGGTCGATGATAGCCATGCGGTCGGTTTTATTGGCGAACATGGTCGCGGCACGGTTGAATATTGTGGTGTTGAAGGTAGAGTAGATATTATCACTGGTACCCTTGGCAAGGCACTAGGTGGAGCATCTGGCGGTTATACTGCGGCTCGCAAAGAGATAGTTGACTTACTTCGTCAAAGATCTAGACCATATCTATTCTCTAATTCAGTGGCTCCAGCTATTGTCGGTGCCAGTATGGAATTATTTGATATGCTTAAGGAAAGTGGCAAACTAAGAGAACATCTGATGTCTTTGACTGCTTACTATCGTCAAAAGCTAGAAGAGAATGGCTTCGATATCATCAAGGGCACTCATCCATGCGTACCAGTTATGTTATATGATGAAGTATTAGTTGGTGAGTTCGCTAAGCACATGGTTGAAAAGGGCGTTTATGTAGTAGCCTTCTCATATCCGGTAGTACCTAAGGGCAAGGCTCGTATCAGAACTCAGGTATCGGCTGCTCATACTAAAGAAGATATCGACTATGTGGTTGATTGTTTTGTCAAAGTAAGAGAAGAACTCAAGATAGGATAAATGTCTAAATAAGATGGTTTTTGTTCAAAGACCATTAAATTTATGATGTCCATATGTAGATAAGTTAATCCTTTAAACCTAAATATACGTATTAACTTATCTATTTTT
>CALBGK010000038.1 GCA_937893115.1 uncultured Erysipelotrichaceae bacterium
ATATCCGTGTCGAAGATGTGAAGGCTAAGTTTGATAATGGTATCCTGGAATTGACAGTTCCTAGTGAGAGACCTAAAGAAATTGAAAATTCACATCATATCGCAATCGAATAAGTCAGTGATAAACTGACTTATTTTTTTGGATAAGTTAAAATAGATATATGAATACTTTGATATATGAAATAGCTAAAAAAATCGCAGAAGCTAAGGGAAGAGCTTTTTTGGTTGGCGGCTCTGTTCGAGACGAATTATTAAATAAAGATATTGTCGATTATGATATCGAAGTTTTTAATTTAAAAGAAGAAGAATTAGAGCAGACACTAAGTGACTTTGGAACTATCTTAAAGATAGGCAAGAGCTTTGCGATATATAGTTTAGCCCATCATAATATCGATATAGCTTTGCCACGCAAAGAAAAGAAAATAGGAAGTAGCCATAGAGATTTTTTGATTGAAGTTGATCCTTATCTCAGTTATAAAGAGGCATCAATGCGCCGAGATTTTACGATGAATGCCTTAATGAAGGATATCTTAAGTGGCGAGATATTAGATTATCATGGTGGTATACAAGATATTGAAAATAAAATAATTAGGCATATAAATGACAAAAGATTTATCGAAGACCCCTTAAGAGTTTTTAGGGCATGTCGTTTTAAGGCATCTCTGGATTTTGAAATTGCAAAAGAGACATTAAAATTATGCAGTGAAATAGATATACAAAGTTTAAGTAGGGAAAGAGTAAAGGAAGAGCTTGATAAGGCTTTGGTGAGTGATAATGCTTATGATTTCTTTGAAAGTTTAAAGCTTACGAACCAAAACGAGCATTTCTTTAAGGGCTTAATTATCGATGAAAGACTTAAAGAGCATTTAGATAGAGCTAAGGATTATAAGGATAAAGTTTATAATTATCTCTACTTTAGTTACGCTCTTATATGTTTAGACATTGAAGATATTAATGGTTTTATTAAAACTTTGACCAATGAAAGACAACTGATAAATTATATTATAAGACAAGTATCTATTCTTAAATACTTTGCGGATTTAAAAGATATCAAGGAATTGATATTGATGATAGAGGAATTTAATCATAGTGAGGATAGTCTAAGTTTATTAAAAGTTGTATACCCTGATAGAAGTGAATTGATAGAAGAAACTCAAATAAAATATAAGTCATTTAAAGATAAGAGAAAACTTAGAGGTGATGACTTGTTACGGATGGGTTATGAAACTAAGAAACTTAAGGAATTGATTAAAGAGAGTAATTATCTACTCATCGATAATGAATATGATGATGTGAAAAAGATGATGGAGGAAAGATGCATAAGACAGAAAATGTAAAGCTCACCAATATGTGTCTAATCTATGACGATGACAAAATTTTGGTTCAAAAAAGAACGAAGAAGGATTGGCCAGGATTGACTTTGCCTGGAGGACATGTTGAAAAGGGTGAATCATTATATGATGCGATAATCAGGGAAGTAAAAGAAGAGACAGGCTTAGATATAATTAAACCTACTCTTTGTGGCATAGAAGAATTTAAGACTGCTAGTGAAGATAGATACTTCATCTTCTTTTATCGCACAAATAAATTTAAAGGAACTATTAAGAGTTCAGAGGAAGGAGAAGTATTTTGGATTAAACGAAATGATTTAGCCAAATATGAATTATCCTTAGACTTAGAAGACATAATTAAGATTATGGAGAGCGATGAATTATCTGAGCTTCTATATAAGAAAATTAATGATGAATGGGTAAAGATATTGTATTGAGAATTAAAAATTAATTAATTAAAATATATGTATGGAATACTATATTGAAAATAACGACTTGAAAATTAAAATATCCTCGCTAGTAGTTAATACTGTGCAGGATTTTTTTGATGCCTATATCCCCTCTAAGAAGATGCAGCATCTCCTTATTCAGAATAAGTGGATAAGCAT
>CALBGK010000039.1 GCA_937893115.1 uncultured Erysipelotrichaceae bacterium
CCGAAGTAATACCTACTAATTCTTCGTTATCATTAACGACAAATAGTGTCTTATTGTTTGTTTGAATGACTTTCTTTAAAGCGTCATTACATGATTTTTTATAATGAATGAGTACCGGCTCATCCACTTTTATCTCCCCTAGAGTTTTTCTAGCATCTTTTATTACATTAGGGGCATCAATATTAAAATAACGGGTCGCAAACTTGGTCTCTTCATTTAGAGTACCTAATCTGCCGGCTATTGCATTAAATCCCAACTTTCTTTTGAGTTCTGCATAAGCTAGAGAACTAGCTATACTGTCAGTATCGGGATTTTTATGGCCAATAACGGTGATACATTCTTCCACTGTAAAAAATCTCCTTTCATTAAATATACCATGAATTATTTTTTTCGACTATGCGGATGAGCCTTAATGACCGCATTTTTTAATCTATCATAGGTTAAATGAGTATAGATTTGCGTCGTCGATAAATTAGCATGACCCAATAATTCTTGTACTACACGCAAATCGGCACCATTATCTAATAGATGAGTGGCAAATGAGTGCCTCAACATATGTGGATGAATATTTACCTTAATAGGCAATCGATTTTGTACATCCTCTAACATGAGTTGTACAGAACGTGAGGACATCTTATTACCACGTGTAGAGATAAAAAGATATGGGGAGCCTGGATCAGCATAGATGTCGCGATATTCCACAAGATATTTATCCATAAGTTCTAAAAGACGAGGATAAAAAGGAATGATGCGCTCTTTGCTGCCCTTGCCCATGACTCTAATTATTAGATTGTTCTTATCGATATCGTTCTATTTCTAAGTTCAATCGGCGAAGTGAGGTCAAAAGAAGCTAGAAGACTTTCCATCTCGTCAAAAGTCAAAACATCGGGCAAATGCTTTTTAACTTTAATATTCTGTAAAGATAAAAAGGGATTGTCATCAACTATCTCCTGAAGATTTAAATAGCGATAAAAAGACTTTAGAGCTGACATATTTCTAGCGAAGGTCGCATTAGAAATCTTCTTTTTGCTAATCTTGCCACTGCGTAAAGCTTCAACATATTGATAGACGATATCTTTATCAATATTTAAATCTTCTATGCCCTTCTCTTTTAAAAAATCTAAAAAGCGAGCGATATCACGATAGTAGGCATCACTTGTACATTTAGAATTGGTATGGGTGACAGATAGATATTTGATAAATTCATCTAATTCTTGATACAAGCTAAATACTCCTTATAAGCATTTATTTCTTTTGCAGAAGCATTGATGAACACTTCTTTTTTATTTTGTTTATTATAGCTATCTTTACATTCAAAAATACCAAAATTAGCATTCATTGGCACTAATTTTTCAATTGATGGATTTGAAATATATAAAGCCATAGCTCCCATCATCGTCGAAGCACTAAGATTTTTAACTTCTTTATCATTTAAATATTGATACATCGCTAATGCACTATATAAGCCACTAGCCGCACTTTCAACATAGCCTTCTACGCCACTGATTTGTCCAGCGAAAAAGATATTTGGATATTTAATTGACTGATAATGTCCATTTAAGACCTTAGGAGAGTTAATATAAGTGTTTCTATGCATGACACCATATCGGACGATATTAACGTTTCTAAGGGCTGGAATGAGGTTTAAAACTCTTTTTTGTTCACTGAAGGTCAAATGGGTTTGAAAGCCGACGATGTTATAGAGGGTATCGATGGCATTATCTTTTCTCAGTTGAACTACGGCATAGGGCATAGTGCCATTATATCTTAAACCAACAGGCTTCATCGGACCAAATAACAAAGTCTTAATTCCCCTTTTAGCCATGACTTCAAAAGGCATACAGCCCTCAAAATATATTTCTTTATCCATTTCTTTCAGGAAATCTTCTGTCGTATCTGAAATCTCGT
>CALBGK010000040.1 GCA_937893115.1 uncultured Erysipelotrichaceae bacterium
ATAGCCAACTAAGACGATATCCCTATTTTCACTCTTAGCTTTCACTATGCACTCTTCGGCCCTAGATACCCAATTGTACCAATAGACATCATCAGGTTTTGTCTGATCAAAAAGTACTGGGGTGACAATATCATAATCTTTAAAATAGGCGATGAAGTTTAAATATTCATCACTTCTTCTTTTGCCAAAACCATGTATCGCAATGATTAGTGGTTTTCTTTTTTTCTTATCGAATAATCTTTTAATATCAAACATGAACTATCACCTACTTTCATACATCGAAATAGCTGAATTTAAAACTTCCATAAATTGGCTATCTTGTAGGGCACCACTGACATAGCCAATATAGGAACCATCTGGTCCAATAACTACCATGGTTGGAAAAGAACTAATGCCTAAATTTTTAAACAAGTAGCCACTTTCATCGATCAAGACATCAGTTTGCATATTCTGTTCTGAATAAAAATCGATAATCTCTTGCCTATCTCCACCATTGACTTCTGGCGACATGACATAGTAAGCATTGATGCCATTGGCATTTACAAATTCATCAAAGCGCGGCATCTCTTCCTTACAATACTTACACCAAGTAGCTACAAAGTTGAGGATGACATATTCTCCATCATGTTCACTTAGACTATGGATATTACCATCTTGGTCTTCAAGACTTATATCATTTAAGTAGAGATATTCATTTTCACTAACTGTCTCAGTATTATTTAAAGCTGTAACGATGGCCTTAGAATTATCATATATCATATATATGCCAAAACATAACATGATGACTCCAGCTATCTTTAAGACATATTTAAAGATGTGCTTATTATTCTTGAGGAAGTTTAAACCCCATTTAGTAAACAGGCCAAGGAACAAAAAAGGGATGATAAGACCTAGGGCATATAAGAAGATATAGAGATTACCCATGATGACATCTTGACTCATGGCCAATAGTAAGACATTGGTCAAGATAGGACCTACGCAAGGCGTCCAAGCAAAAGAAAAGACAAAACCCATAAAAAAGGCCTTGATAAAAGAAAACTTTTCTATGTTTAGATTGATGGGTAAATGTAAAGATTTAAAGTTTATTTCATATAGTCCTATCTGGCTCAAAGAGAAGATGATGACAATGGTTCCTCCGATAATGCCAATAATATTTTGATAGTCAGCGATATAATCTTTTAGCCAAGATATTGATAAACCCAAGATAAAAAAGGTACAAGAGATACCAAGGACAAACATAATTGTCGATAACATGACTTTTGAGGTGTCATATTGCACTTCTCCCTTTTCATCGATCCTTTTTGCCCCATTTGAAAGATAGGCCATATATAAAGGAACTAGTGGTAAGATACATGGCGAAAAGAAGGAAAGCAATCCTTCAATAAAAACTCCTAAACTTGTAATATTAGTAGCTTCAACCATTAAAATAAACCGAAATAAATAAGTACGACTACACCTAAGATGATGCGATAATAGCCAAATACTTTAAAATTATGTTTCTTGATATAAGACATCAAGAAAGAGATGACAAAGATAGAGACAGCGAAGGCTGTAATCATGCCTATCGCGAGTATCAGCAATTCTAGATTAGTAAATTCAAAACCAAAGCGCACCAGTTTTAATAAGCTAGCTCCAAACATGACAGGAATAGCCTCAAAGAAAGTAAATTCTGCAGCTACTGTTCTCGAAACTCCCAATAATAAAGCTCCCACAATGGTAGCACCGCTTCTAGAAGTGCCTGGGAATATGGCAGCGATAAGTTGAAAAATACCGATTAAGAAGGCTGTATTATAACTAATCTCCGCAAGCGAATTGATTTTAGCTGGCTTATTCTTATGCTTATTTTCAATGACAATAAAGGCTATACCAAAGACGATGAGAGCGATGGCAACACAAACATAATTATAAAATAAAGCTTCAAAGACTTCATCGAAGAGAATACCGATGACTGCTGCTGGTAGACAAGAAACTAAAATCTTGAGCCAGAGGTCAAAGATATCCTTTTTGACATATTTTAAGACCCCTTTACCTAATGGCTTATCGCTTTTGCCAAAAGGAAAGATACTGCGCCAAAAGATGATGATTACAGCCATAATAGCCCCAAGCTGAATGACCACTTCATACATCGAATAAAATTCTTCACTGACATTAAATGGTACATAGAATCATATGTCCTGTCGAAGAGATAGGCAACCACTCCGTTATACCTTCAACGACACCAAATAAAATAGAAATTAATATATCAATCATAAATTACCTAATTAAAACTTACCAGTTCCCCTTTTGGTCTAGTACCCTCTCTTTGTTCATCGACATATAGTAAGCAAGTCTTATAACCTTCTTCATCATCGATGCAATGTATTATTCCTGAAAGGCGATAGTATTTCCCCTTTTCAATCTTTGATTTATCGACACCAACACAGGTCAAACCGATATCGGCAATATCTTCTGCACAACATACCATGGCTTTCCTACCCATGATTAAGGCAGTATCATATTCTTCTATATCCTCTAGAAACATCACATTTAAAGATATGTGTTTATTGTCATACTTGAGGGCATTATCTAAAGCGTCCATATACCATAAGCCATAGTCGGCATCTTCAATATATAAATTATCACCCGCAAATAAATCTTCTCCCACATCTTTAGAGACATTGCCATTTCTATCTTCAAAAATTATTTCTAGGTGAGGATTGATAGCTTTGAGATTGTTGCGAACAAACTTGCGGTCTATATCATCGCTGCGATTGAAGATAGCCACTTCTGCATTCACCACATGATTGTAGACAAATTGACGCAAGTTATTAACTTGAACATTAAACATACTGCCATCAAAGACAGTCAGGGTCTGAGCTAATTCCCAATTATCAATAAAGCCATTTTCGTATAAAGCCAAATCATTTTGTAGACCATTAAATTCAATAAAAATCTGTTCAAAATCGAGTGTATCTTCTAACTCTTTCATCTTTTCGTGAGTGAAGGCGGCAAAGTCAAGGTAGACAACTTGTGAATTAGTAGCTTTTAAAAACTTTTCATCATATTCATTATCGCCTTGTTCCATTGCGATAATCAAAGTCTTTTCACCTTCATTAAAACGTGGATCAGTCAGTGTATCTTTAATGACATAAGTCTTGCCGGCATCTAAAAATCCGCTAAAGACATATACTGGCTTATTCATTTAAATAGCTCCTTTATCTTCTCTTCATCTAATTTAGTGCCGATGACGACAATCAGTGCCTCATCTTGATGTTCGCCTTCAAAGATGTGATATTCATTCAAGATGTAATTGAAGTACCAAGTCGTATTTACACCTTTAACATAACCCTTGATACGCAAGATTGATTCATCTAAGTCTTTAAATACTTCTTCTAGTTCTTCCTTAGTATAGAGATGTTCGCTAGTAAAGGCGAAGCTATCAAATACTTCATCACCATCATGATGGTGGTGGTGATGGTGATGGTGATGCTCGTGCCCATGCTCATGGCAGCAACAATGTTCATCATGATGTTCGACACATTCAGGACAAGTGCAGACATTCTTAACAATCAGATCCAATAATTCTTCATTAGTATATTCTTCTATTGGTCGATCAGAAATGACTGCCTCATCATTTAATTGATGCAATATCTCAAGTGCTTCTGCATATTTTTCATGACTTGCGACATCAAGATGTGAAAGGATGATGGCATTGCTGGCGATGACCTGGTCATCAAAGAATTCTTTATAATTCAAATGATATTTCTTACATGTATCGACATTGACGATGCAGACATGGGCCAATAAGCGATAGTTATCATTGTCAAATAGCGTCGACATGACATCGCTCAATTTACCAACTCCTGAAGGTTCAATGATTAAAGTGTTGATATCATAGTCTTCTATCTCTTTTAAGGCTTCTTTAAAATCACCCTGCAAGCTACAACATATGCAACCATTATTAACTTCCTTAATAGCTAGTGACTTATCAAAGAAGCTGGCGTCGACACCCACTTCCCCGAATTCATTTTCTAATAACATAACTTTGCCTAAGTTCATCTTCAATAGATGACTGATAAATGTAGTCTTACCAGCACCTAAGAAACCAGAAATAATATAAGTATTAATCATCTTTTTTCCTCCCAATTCACACGAGCCTGTTTCATATATAAATCAAAGTAAGCCTTCATAAAATTAGCTTGGTCTAAGTTTCCAAACAAGAGATGTGCTCTTTTTTTATAGACAAAAGTCAATACAATCTGTTTATCTTCTTTTCTTAATTCCATATCACTAATCTTATTAAAGGGATAAACTCTACCCATGACTATGACACTATCACCGCTAAAGCCACTAGGTATGATATGGTATACCCCACTAGCAATTAAGAAAGAAGCTAAACTGATGACGCCTAACATATCTCTTTGACGCAAGTAGATGATGATGCCAAGAGCGATAAAGAAGACAAAGATGACCACTATTGAGCCACTCCTGCATTCATACTCAACCTTCTTAGCACCGATCAGACATCTAATCAAATATGTCCATAAGAATAGATTGACTAAGATAGTAAATAAAATATCAAACATGCTCATCAGCCTTTTTCATTATTAAATATTTAGAGAGATAATTAACAATAGCTGTAAGTAGGGCCAAGACCAAGACAATCAATAATAATAAATCAAAAAAGGAATCGACATACAAATACTCGCTCAGGGTATAACTAAAGATGACAGCTACGCCAATCAAAACCGAATGAACTCTAGTTATCATTCGACATTCTTTTTCAATTATTGGTGTCACTTCAATAGTCTTTCCCTTGTGTTCTATGCCCTTTTTCGAACCCCACGAAACACGATAAACCTCATCGATAAACATCCTTTCCCTCCTTAAATATTATCTCATCATAGCCTGTTCCTTCATCATATTCACGTCTAGAGCGAAAATTCTCTAACTCGCCCAAGACCAACTCAACTGTCGTATTGACAAGGCAACCTTCTAGCAAATGGCCGCCATATGTCTTAGCTCTCGCATCACTTGCGGCAATATGAATATGAGCTTGTCCATTTGATATCGTACCATTTAAAGATACTATCTCAAAATCATCTTCGATTTCTAATTTTGATACTGCCTTGGCCAAACGGATATGCAGTTTAGAAAGACAACCGACGCCAGACAAGATGACAGCTGTATTTATATGCTCAAAAAGGCAATAGTTTTCAATTGCCTTTTTTAAGTCTTCATTTCTTTTTAATCTAATGGCATGTTCAATCATCTTAAATCTCGTTTAAATTCTTGATAGCTTCGATATAGATTAAGACCTGTTTTTGAAGATTAGCGATTTTTAAACGCTCGTTAGCGTCATGGATATGATTTTCTTCACCCAAAAATTCACAACCAAAGGCGATGCAATTGTTGATAGCCTTGGCATAAGTTCCGCCACCTATCGCCAACATCTTAGATTCCAAGTCACCAGTAACCGTCTGATAAGCTTTCATTAAAGCCTTAATCATCGGACTATCTGTTTTGAAGAATAACGGTTCATGTACAGATATAACTTCAAAAGTATTATTAGCTAGATTGAGATTTTCTAGATATTTTAATACCTCAGCACTCTTTCTGGTGACAGGGAAGCGTAAATCAACACTGGCAACGATAGTATTTTCTACCTTATGAATGACACCAATATTGATTGATGTATCGGTATATTCATCATTTAATTCATCCAGCTTTAATAACTCACCATGATTAGTCAAAGCAAACTTATCATGGTAGTAAGAAACAAATTCATCTTGCATGCCCGACACATATAAGCCCTCTAATAGATAGCTTATCGCATTTTTACCTAGATCTGGTGTCGAAGCGTGTGCAGCTTGTCCAAAGACAGTGATGGAGATGGTCTTATCGCTCTTTAAAAGACTATAATCAATACCATGTTCCTTAAAGAAAACATTTAATCTTCCTTCATCATATGAATCGACAGGAACTTCGCAAACTACCTTCTTATTGACGATATTAGTAGCTTCACCACCATCAATTCTGATTATCTTAGAACTGACATTCTTGATTTGGCCGCCTATCATACCCTTTTCCGCAAAGATGCCTGGGAATTCGCCATCAGGAGTAAAGCCATAGTTGATATCTCCTTCTTTTTCAACATAGTGTTTAATGCATTTGCTACCTGTCTCTTCATTACAGCCGACAATCAAACGTACTCTTTTCTTAAAAGGATAGTTGATATCTTTTAAATATTTCATCGCATACATACTAGCGATGACAGCTCCCTTATCGTCGCTGACACCACGACCATAGACATAGCCATCCTTTTCAATCATATTGAATGGGTCACTGTCCCAACCATCGCCAGCGGGCACGATATCTAAGTGGGCTAAAATGCCTATCACTTCATCACCCTGGCCAATTTCACCATATCCACAATAATAATCTAGATTCTTGGTATTAAAGCCATTTTCTTTCATCATCTTTAAAGCTTCATCCAGGATGTTGCGATTTATTTGACCAAAAGGTTTAACATCTTCGCTATATACCGAGTTATAGCTAACTAATGTCTTTAAATTTTCTAACATTTTATTTTTATTTTCTTCTACAAATTTGTGCATTAATTACCTCCTAAAAATCTTGTATCAATTATAACTCAAAAATATAAGAAAGAAGAAGTACCATACTTCTTCTCATACTTCGATGTCCAAGAGCAAAGAGACAGGACAGTGATCAGAACCGAGTATTTCATTATGAATTTCACTAGCCACTATCCTATCTTTAAGACTATCCGAAACAATAAAGTAGTCGATGCGCCAACCAGCATTCCTTTGACGGGCATAGGTGCGATATGACCACCAAGAATATTTGACTTCTTCAGGATGGAGATAACGATATGTATCGATAAAACCAGCTTCTAACAATTCCCCAAACTTGGCTCTCTCCTCATCTGAGAAACCAGCTGAGAAGTGATTAGATTGAGGATTTATCAAGTCTATTTCATTGTGAGCCACATTTAAATCCCCAGTATAGATGACAGGTTTTTTCGCATTTAATTTTAAGAGATGCCTGCGCAAGTCATCTTCCCAATGCATGCGATAGTCTAGACGAGAAAGGCCGTCTTTTGAATTAGGAACATAGGCACAGACAAAATAGAATAAAGGATATTCAAGAGTAATAACTCTTCCCTCTTTGGGATGGTCATCTCCGTCTATATCATATTCAACTGATAAAGCTTCCTTTTTAGCTAGTATCATCGTTCCTGAATAGCCTTTTTTCTCAGCCGAATTCATATAGCGATAGTAACCATCAAATTCTACTTTCAATTGATCTTCTTGCATCTTCGTCTCTTGAAAGGCAAAGAAGTCTGGTTTTTCATTCTCTAAAAAGGGGATTAAATCTCCCTTTTGTAGTAAAGCTCTAAGCCCATTGACATTCCAACTTATCGCCTTCATTAAATCTCCCTAGTGGCATAGTTTAGGAAGTCTTTTTCTTCCTCATTTAAATAAGGTCTCAAAGTTTCTCTCACTTGGGCATGATATGTATTTAAGATATTTCT
>CALBGK010000041.1 GCA_937893115.1 uncultured Erysipelotrichaceae bacterium
GGCTTGAGAGCAGTGGTACCGTAAATTGAACGCCTGAATGTAAATTGAAACCAAGCATATATGTTACAGCAAATAATGAGATAAAAGTATAGAAGTAGATAAGACTAGGATAAGCTAAGAAATGATTAGAGTTCTGTTCGGCATTTTCCGCTTTACGTTTGGTAAATAAATGATATAAAGCAAAGCCGAAGAAGATGGTCCAAGCGATATAGACGATGATGTCGAAATAGTTACTATTGAAAAGTGAGGAGTTGAAGTAATCTTTAATGATAAGTGAAACTCCTTCAAAGAACATATTGCATGCCATAGCAGGCATAGATAAATAGAGAATGTTGTTTGAATCAATAGCCGAATAGCCAACGATATAAACCGATTGGAATAAATCTATGGCCAAGGTCAAAAATAGTGGCAATAAAGAATAAGCGATAATCATGACGACGCCATCAATAGCATTATTCGCCAATAAATATACAGATGCAAAGAATAAAATGATACCAATCTCTACTAAAAGGACGATAGCAAAATAAGATAAGATACCTAATAGACTTCCACCCAGGCATAACGCAATAGCAAAATTGATGATATTAGGAAGCAACCATGAACCAAACAAGATGATAAATAAGAAGACCAAATTATTGATCAATAAACCTTTGCGTGAGATTGGCAAAGAAAAATAGGTATCAACACTACGCTTATTTTGAACAAAACTGAATAAGTAAGGTGTAATTAGTGTCGTAGCTATCATCAAGATCATGAAAGTGAGACCGATAGATGATAAAACCAATGTCCTAAAAGCAGTATTACCTAAGGCGTAAGTTACCATGCCTACCAACATCTGTACTACGAATAAGAAAATGACCAAATACTTACGCGATTTAAACTGAAATTTTAAAAAGTCTCTACTCATAGTTAATCTCTGTTCCTTTCAATCTCATAGATAAATAATTCTTCAAATGTGACGCTCAAGACATCTAATATCAAAGGATGCATGGCTTCAAGTTTCTCCACTACCTCATCTTGATTGCCCTTGATGACTAAAGTAATGACTTTTCCTAATTGACTGTAGTGTAATAGGTCAAAAGAGGTAAAGTCATCTTTTATCTTTTCATCATTAAAGGCAATTTGATACTTGTTGATATTGGCCTTATTGGACATCAAATCACCATAGTTATCTATCTTGCCGTTTTCTAAGATGCCATAGCTATCACAGATATTCTCTAATTCTTTTAAGTTATGGGAAGAGATGATGACAGTCGATTCATTATCTTCTAATAGTTCAGTCAATATCTTTTTAAAGGTATAGCGCACAAATGGATCTAGACCATCAAAGGCTTCATCTAGTAATAAAAGCTTTGGTCTAATCGCTAAGGCGAAGACTAGAGCCGTCTGTCTTTTCATACCCTTAGAGAAATTAGAGATAGGTTTATTGGCATCTAAGTGGAAGACCTCTAGATATTTATGATAATATTCTTCATTAAAATCATAGAATGAGGAATAAAAGTCTTTTAATGCATTGATAGTTGAGGCGAAGGGAAAATACAAATCATCACCGACTAAAAAGATATCTTTTCTGATTGATGGTTCATTGAAAGTATCTTTACCATCAAAATAGATATGTCCTTCATCTAGTTTATATATGCCAGCAATAGACCTTAGAAGTGTTGACTTACCAGCTCCATTGACACCAACCAAACCAAAGACATTGCCCTTCTCTATCGTCAAATCAATATTATCTAAAACTTTTATATCCTTAAATTTCTTTACAATTCCTTCAACTTTCAAACTCATAACTATTCTGTATAGACCTCCTTTGTCCATTCAATCAGTTCTTCTTTAGAAAAGCCCTCATCTTTATAAGCTTTGACATAGGCAACAAACTCTTCTTTTTTCAAACTAGTTGTGTT
>CALBGK010000042.1 GCA_937893115.1 uncultured Erysipelotrichaceae bacterium
AGATAGGGATAGTTATGCCTTACCTGAGACGATATGGGGCAATCGATGCAGTGCTAATAGATTATGTAAAAGATATGCCGAGCTTCATCAGATTGAATGCGAATGTGTCGATGGCAATATTGTCTTTGATGGGGTGAAAAATGGTGATCCATATGCGACCTTAGCCCTAGAAGAATATGCCAAAGAAATTGCAGTTCAGATATTTAATATTCAAACTATCTTAGATGTCGAAAGATTTGCCATTGGTGGAGGTATCTCAGCTAGGCCGATATTCTTAAAGATGATACAAGACAAACTTAAAGAGCTCTATGATAATTGCCTATATCCAATCACTAGAACAGAAGTGGTGAATTGTCATTTTCAAAATGATGCTAATCTTTATGGAGCTTATTATTGTTATAAAGAAAAGTATGAAGTCTGATTTATTCAGGCTTTTTTATTGGGATAGCTAAAAGTCTTTTAGATAAGGGTTTTTTGAATTTTTAGGAATGTATGAAAATAAATTATTAAATATGAAAGATTTTCATATTATGTAATTTTTACAACTTTATATTTACATACGCTTTCAAAAGTGGTACATTTTAAATAATCATTTTTAAAGAGATTAGATTTAGGGGGGGTAGAATGAAGAAATATATCACCAAACGTCTTCTTATGATGGTTATATTATTGCTGGGAATGACCTTTATCGTATTCGCCAGTTTATATTTTGCACCAGGAGATCCAGCAGAGATAGCAGCTGGTGCCAGTGCCACCGAAGCGGATATTGAAGCGATGCGCGAATATCTCGGCTTAAATAGACCGTTTATCGTTCAATATGGAACTTACCTAATCAATTTACTACATGGTGATTTAGGTACTTCATATATCACTAGACAACCTATTTTAGATGAGTTGCTCATCCGTTTACCTAACACATTAAATTTGGCAATATCCAGTATGATATTTGCCTGTGTCATCGGTATTCCACTAGGTGTCATAGCTGCTATCAAAAAGGACTCCCTTCTTGATAATCTACTTACAACCATATCTCTATTCGGAATTTCGGTTCCTAACTTCTGGCTAGGTTCGATGCTCATAATCATCTTCTGTGTCAACTTAAGAATCTTTCCAACAGGTGGTATGTCAGAACCGTTCTGGACACCGACCGGATTCATGCAAGCCTTCTTGCCTTCACTGTCCTTAGGAATGCAAGTGGCTGCGAGTTTCATGCGTATTGGTCGTTCAAGTATGCTGGATGTCTTACAATCTGACTACATCCGTACCGCTCGTTCTAAGGGTTTAAAAGAAAGAGTCATCATCGTAGTTCATGCCTTAAAGAATGCGATGATCCCTATCTTGACTCAAATGGGAACAAGCTTTGGTGGTTTGTTGGGTGGCGCCATGGTTACAGAACAAGTATTTGCCATCAATGGAATTGGTTCATATCTGATCAATGCCATCAATCAGCGAAATTATACTGCAGTTCAAAGTACTGTCTTTGTGATTGCGTTCATGTTTGTAATTGTTAATTTAGTGGTCGATATCTTATATAGTGTCATCGATCCAAGAATTCGTTATGAGTAGGGGGGAAGCAAAATGAAAAAGATGAATCCATTTACAATTGCCTTTCGAAAACTACTCAAGAATAAATTGGCAACTATCTGTTTTATCCTCATTATCATCGAATTGATACTTGTTATATTTGCACCAGTATTTACACCTTATGACCCTACAGCCATGGATACAACTATTCGTTTAAGACCGGGCTTCTGGGCTATGGATAGTGAATTATATGTTCCAGGTCATTGGTTAGGAACTGATGAACTAGGAAGAGATGTATGGTCAAGAATTATCTATGGTGGTCGTATATCACTAAGTGTCGGCTTTATCTCCACAGGAATCGGTCTAGTATTTGGAACTTTCTTTGGTCTAATGGCTGGCTATTATAAAAAACTCGACAATATCATCATGCGTTTCATGGATATCTTGTTTACCTTCCCTGGCATCCTATTAGCTCTACTAATTGTTGCCATGTTAGGTGTCAATGTGATAAACGCGACGATAGCTATCAGTATATGGTCTATTCCAAGTTTTGCCCGCATGATTAGAGGAAGAGTCTTACAGATTAAAGAAGAAGAATATATTACCGCAATTCGCTCACTTGGAGCAAAGGACTATTGGATACTTACAAAGCATGTCTTGGTCAATGCCCTACCAACGATTATCGTCATCGCTACAATGCGAATTGCCAGTTCAATTTTGTCCATCGCGACATTAAGTTATTTAGGTCTAGGCGTTCCACAACCGGCACCGGAGTGGGGCGGTATGATATCATCAGCCAGAACAGTCATGTATGATGCAAGCTACTTGATTGTTATTCCTGGTATAGCGGTAATCATCACGGTAGTTTGTTTCAACATCTTAGGAGATAAGCTTCGTGATATCCTAGACCCAAGCTTGAAAGATTAGGAGGAGAAGAAAATGCGAAAATTATTATCAGTGCTGCTAGTAGCAATGATCTTACTTGCAACTACAGCATGCTCAAGCAGTCAACCAACTACAACTGGTGACAGTGGATCGACAGATGATACAACAATGTATATTGAGGTCACTACAGCTCCTGTCGGTTTGCATCCATTAAAGACTAATGACAGTCCCTCTACATATGTAAGTGGTCAAATCTTTGAAACACTATATGAACGTACTGATGATGGCACAAGTTATGAGCCTTTATTAGCTGAATCAATGCCTGAATATTCTGAAGATGGATTAACAGCTACAATCAAATTAAGACAGGGTGTTAAATTCCATGACGGTTCTGATTTTACAGCTGATGATGTAGCATATATGATCGATTCTATCAAAGATCCTGATTATGGTTCTCAACGTGTATCTATCGTAGAATCAATTGAATCTTATGAGATTATTGATGATTATACAATCGCTTTACATCTAACATATGTCGATGGTGTACTAGTAGCTAAACTAGCTCATACTAATGCCGCTATCGTCAATCCAGAACTAGACCAAAGCCAAGACCTATTGATTGATCCAACTGGTGCTGGTACTGGTGCTTATAAATATGAATCATCTATCCCTGGTTCTTCATATACATTAGTAGCTAATGAAGATTATTGGGGTGGTGCTCCAGAAGTTAAGAAAGTACAGTTTGATGTCGTAGCTGATGAATCAACAGCCATCGCTCGTCTACAGACTGGTGAAGCTGATTTCTATCTTTTAGGTTCGGCTGATTCTTACAATACTGCTAATAACATTCCTGGTTATACTTTAGTTAATGAAGGAAGCAGCTCAATTTACTACATGGCTTTGAGAAGTACTGAAGAAACTAGTGCGAACCCATTAATGGCTAATCTAGACTTCCGTAAAGCAATAATTGAAGCAATCGACTTCGATACATATATCGAAACAATGTTGTCAGGTTTAGCATCTCGTTCACAATCTATCGTTGGTCCAACTCTAGTTGGTTATGTCGAAGAGATGGAACAAGCAGGTTATACTTACAATAAGGAAGACGCTCAAGCATTAATTGACGCTAATGGATGGGCTGGCGAAGAAGTTACACTATTTGTATCAACAAGGGAATGGCAACAAGACTTAGCAGTATATATGCAAGCTCAACTAGCTGAAGTAGGTATTACTTTAAATATCGTTTCCGAAGAATGGGCTTCATTCTTAACAAGTGCTAAAGAAGATAAGAAGTATGATATGATCATCCTAACTTGGTCAAATGTTACTGGTGATGGTCAACAGATGTTAGAACCTAACTTCTCAACTACTAATGGTACTCGTGTTAAGTACAACAATGCTGAATTTGATGAAATGGTACAGAATTCAGTATTGACTACCGTTCTTGAAGAAAGACAAGCTTACATGTTAGAAGCTGTAAATAAGATTCAAGGAGATGCAATTACTACACCTGTATACTCAGCTAATCAATTATTTGTATACAATTCAGATAAATTCGCTAATGTCATTCTAGACGCTGGCGGAAAATACAGTATTAAAGACGTTACTGTTGTAAAATAATCTCTTAATAGAAGGGGGAAGATTTATGGAAAAAGTTTTGGATATTAAGCACTTACATGCGACATTTACAATTCAGAAAAAAGACTATGAAGTTTTACACGATATCTCATTTTCGATTAACCGCAATGAAACGGTCTGTGTAGTAGGTGAGAGTGGCTGTGGTAAGAGTGTCACTACTCTATGCATCATGCAGCTGCTACCAAATAATGGCAAGATTCAAAGCGGTGAGATCATTTTGGATGATATCGACCTCTTAAAATTGCCTAAGAAGGAGATACGTAAATTTCGCGGCAAGAAAATGGGCATGATTTTCCAAGAACCGATGACAGCTCTAAACCCCCTTCTAACAATTGGT
Organism: uncultured Erysipelotrichaceae bacterium; assembly: GCA_937893115.1. Classification (GTDB taxonomy): domain Bacteria; phylum Bacillota_I; class Bacilli_A; order Erysipelotrichales; family Erysipelotrichaceae; genus CALUZH01. Next base: position 4,385 of record CALBGK010000042.1, read on the forward strand.
TATCAAATGCGTGAAACTATAATGTTGCATCGCGGACTAAATAAAAAAGAGGCTAACGAATTGGCTGTTACCTATCTGAATAAGGTAGGTATAGCCAATCCTGAAAGCCGTCTTAAACAATATCCTTTTCAGCTCAGCGGCGGCTTACGTCAGAGAATCTTGATTGCCATGGTCTTATCAGCACAACCAGACTTATTGATTGCCGATGAACCAACGACAGCTCTTGATGTTACTATCCAAAAGCAGGTATTGACACTCTTAAATGATTTAAAGAAAGATATGAATGCTGGCATCTTATTCATCACCCATGATTTAGGTGTCGTAGCGGAAATCGCCGATAGAGTAGTTGTATTATATGCCGGACGCAAAGTTGAAGAAGGAACCACTGAACAAATATTCAAAAATCCTAAACACCCATATACGATAGGATTGATGAATGCTGTTCCAAATGTTGATTTAGATGATTTTGATATCAAACCAATCCCTGGAACATTCCCTAATATCACCGAAGAAATTAAAGGTTGTCGTTTCAACCCTAGATGTCCAAGAGCTAATGAATGTCCTCTATGTTTTAAAGAGGCTCCACATGAAGTTGAAGTTGAACCTGGACATATCGTATCCTGCCATCTTTATAATTAGGGGGTTAATGTTATGAATGAAGAAAAAGTATTAATCAAAGCTAGAAAGTTAAAGAAGTATTTCCCTATCTCTAAAGGAGTAAATCTAAAGGCGGTAGAAGATGTTTCTTTTAAAATTTATGAAGGTGAAAAATTTGGCGTAGTTGGTGAGAGTGGTTGTGGAAAATCAACACTTGGAAGAGTTATCTTACAACTATATCCGCAAACTTCTGGTTCCTGTGTCTATCATGGTAAGTCGATACAGGAACTCAATCCAAAATATATTCAAAAAGAGATTGATAGTTTAAAAGACTATCAGACCAAGGCGACAAAGTTTTATCAAGATAGCCTTGTCTATGATAAAAAGGCTGAAGCTTTAATGGAACAAAAATCACAACTTGATAGTGATGGAAGCCCTGCGGATGCGAAGAAATATGACAAGCTCTCTCAAGAGATTGCCAAATTAGAATATAAGTCTAAAGAACTTAAAAAGAATGCTTCTAGACAGTTAAGGGAAGGAAGCAGAACTGTTGGCTCATTAATATGTTGCGCCAATATCGAAGAGATACAAAGTCTATTCACTAAGGCGGAAGAAGAAGTACACAATGCCCATCTTTATCTAGTTAAGCGCAATGAATTACAAAATCGCTATGATGATAATTCAGTCAATATCGAATATATCGCTACTGTCGATGATTTAATTGCTGAACTAGAAAATAAGAGCGAGCGCAGCGAAGAAGAAGATTATCGTTTGGCTGACTTAGTGAGTATCAAAAAGAAGGTTGAACATTTAAATAGCGATACTTTAAAAGCAGAAAATGAAACTCTGCGTCCGCAGATTGAAGAATTGGACGAAAAGATACGTGAGCATCATGAAATTGAGATGTCTTATCGTGAACAGGCTTTTGCTTACCGCGGCAAGAATATCTTGCCCATCACCGAGCGTACTAGAGATCCAGAATATTTAAATAAGCTCGATGAAAACTATGAGACAGGTATCAATTTAAGCAAACTAACTAAAAGTGAAATGCGTACAATCAGAAGAGATATGCAGATGATCTTCCAAGACCCTGCCGCTTCTCTTGATCCTCGTCAATCTATTGGTAAGGCTATCGAAGAAGTCTTTGCGATCAATACTAATATACCAAAGCGTGTTAGAAGAGAGAAAGCTTTACAACTACTCACTAAGGTAGGTTTAAAGAAGGAACATTACTACTCCTATCCTCATTCGCTCTCTGGTGGTCAAAAGCAGAGAGTTGGTATTGCCCGTGCTATAGCTTTAGACCCTAGCTTTATCGTTTTAGATGAAGCGGTATCTGCCCTAGACGTATCAGTACAAGCACAGATTTTGCAACTTCTTGAAGATTTGAGTAAGGAAAAACATTTAACCTACTTCTTTATCACCCATGACTTAGGTGTCGTTAAGCATTTCGCTGACCGTGTCATGGTTATGTACTTGGGCAATGTTTGTGAACTAGCTCCTAGTAAAGAACTATTTAAACATAGACTTCACCCTTACACTGAAAGTCTATTAGATTCAGTCCCTCGTCTCACTATTCAAAAAGATAGAAAAGATAAAAAAGAAGTATTACAAGGTGAAGTACCTAGCGCAATAAATCCACCTAGCGGTTGTCCTTTCCACACTCGCTGTTCAAAATGTATGGATATTTGTAAACAAGAAAAACCAAAGTATGTCGAAGCTATGCCTAATCATTTTGTAGCTTGTCATTTATATGCAGAGAAAAAGGGAGAATAAAGATATGAATTTTGATCCACTATTTCAAAATTATCCATCTAATCGTTATTTAGTGACAGCTAACAATGGTATGGTTGCCACTGGCAGCAATTTAGCTTCTGCTGCCGGCTTAGAAATCTTAAAAAGAGGCGGTAATGCAGTTGATGCTGCCGTGGCTACAGCGGCAGCTTTGACTGTCGTAGAGCCTACTGCTAATGGTATTGGCGGGGATACCTTTGCAATAGTTTGGCTAAATAATGAGATGTATGGTTTAAATGCTTCAGGCTATTCTCCTAAGTCTATCGATGTAGAAGAGATTAAATCTAAGGCAATAGATGGCAAGATGCCAAAATATGGATGGACGCCTGTAACTGTGCCAGGAGCTCCTAAGGCATGGGCAAGCCTCATTGAAAGATTTGGCAAATTGAGTTTAAAGGAAGTATTAGAACCAGCTATTTATTATGCTGAGCATGGTTATCCTATTTCGCCAATGCTTGGCAAGATGTTTCAAAATGGCACTAAAAAATTTACTGAGAATCTTAAAGGACAAAGTGAATTTGATGAATGGTTTAAGACCTTTACTAAAAGTGATGGTGGAGCCTATGGTTTTGGAGACATCATTAAACTGCCAAATCATGCCAAGACTTTGCGTTTAATTGGCGAGACTAATGCGGATGCCTTCTATCAAGGCGAGATAGCTAAACAAATTGATAGGCAAAGTAAAAGAGATGGCGGCTATATCCGCTATGAAGATTTAGCTTCTTATGATGTGTCTTGGGTAAAACCGATAGGTGTCAACTATCGAGGTTATGATGTCTGGGAAATTCCTCCTAATGGTCAAGGCATCGTAGCTTTGATGGCTTTAAATATCCTCTCTAATGGAAGTTTTAAGACAAGAGAGGATGTCGATACCTACCATAAACAGTTTGAAGCGATGAAGATGGCTTTTGCAGATGGCATGAACTATGTCACAGATCCTGAACATATGACTATCGACTATCATGATTTGATTAAGCAAGAATATGGTAAAACTCGTTTTACTGAAATTGGCGATGAGGCCCTAACGCCAAAAGTATCTAATCCGCCAAAGAGTGGTACTGTATATCTTTGTACTGCCGATAAAGATGGTAATATGGTATCTTATATCCAAAGCAACTATATGGGCTTTGGCAGTGGCATTGTCATTGAAGGATATGGCGTCGCTATGCAAAACCGCGGTGCAGACTTCTCACTTGATGAAAAGCACTACAATTATCTAAAACCACATAAAAAAACCTATCATACTATCATTCCAGGCTTTTTGACTAAAGATGGTAAAGCCATAGGACCATTTGGTGTCATGGGCGGTTATATGCAACCACAAGGTCATGTGCAGGTAGTAACTAATATGATAGACTTCCATATGAATCCACAAATGGCTTTAGATGCGCCAAGGTGGCAATGGGTTAAAGATAAGAAATTCATGGTCGAGCCTGAATTCAATAAGGCCATCGTCGAGCAACTGATCGCAAAAGGCCATGAGATAGAGATCGCGACTAGTCGCGTATCCTTTGGCAGAGGCCAGATCATTATCAAGCTAGATAATGGTGTCCTAGTAGGGGCATGTGAATCGCGAACAGATTCTAATATAGCTTGTTTCTAGTATATTAAATATGAATAAATCCGTCCTTCGACGGATTCTTTTAGTATTTGTAGGAGTTTGATTCAAAACGTGGTGATTTAACAAATTCAATCTCGTTAGAGTCATTGATAAAGATGCGGTTGATTCGATCGGAGAGATTGGTAATAGCTTCATAAGGAATGGTATCCAGACGCTTAGCGACATCTTCTAGAGGAATATGGCTACCAAATATTTCTACTTTATCATGAAGCTTACATTTTTCATCAGTATAGATGAAACATTGGTCCATACATATATTGCCAACGATGGTTCCCATCACATTATTTACATAGACTTGGCCACCACTATTTTTTCTAATCAAACCATCGGCATAACCTATAGGCAAAACCTCAATATAGCCTTTGCCATCACTTTTATATTTTAGACCATAACCAACACCTTCATTTTCATTTAATTTGCGTACATTGATAACTTCAGAATAGAGTGATAGACAAGGCTTTAATTCACTTTTATAATCTGAGTAGCCCCAAAGACCTAATCCAACGCGGATATAATTTGTTAGTTCTTCATGGAAATTGATAGAAGCATCAGTATTAGAGGCATGAATATATTTAAACTTATGATTAATGGAATTATAAGCTTCTTTAAATAATTCAAATTGATGCTTAGTATTAATGTTATCTTTTTCATCACTGCAAGCGTAGTGAGTCATGATACCTTCGATGATGGCACCCTTATTAAAAAGATAATCAAAAATCTCTTTAGCATTCTTTGGATTAATTCCTAGACGATGCATGCCACTATCTATCTTGAGATGGAATTTGATATCTTTTATATCTTCTTTAATAGAATAGGTGTAGTCTTCACTAACGGTAATTATTGATAAGTTATATTCTTTAACAAGATGTAGATCTTTGATATCAACATAGCCAAGAATTAAGATGTCACAAGTTACTTCATGAAGTCTTAAATTGATAGCTTCATCAAGTGATGAGACAGCTAAAAGACTAATATTATGCTTTTGTAATAGTTTAGCTATATAATAGTCACAGGTACCATAAGCATTAGCTTTGATAACTGGTATGATCTCTTTGTGGTTATGATTTTTTAGATAATCTATGTTGTGGATTAATGAATCGGTATTGATTACCATATATGTATTACGATGCATAAAATCACCTCAAAAATTTTTCTAAAAAAATAATATCATAAAATATTGACGAAAGGTAAAAAAGTATGATATATTATGTAAGCACTAAAGATTAGTGGATGTGGAGGTTTAGCTCAGTTGGGAGAGCATCTGCCTTACAAGCAGAGGGTCAGCGGTTCGAGCCCGTTAACCTCCACCATTTTATGCCGACTTAGCTCAATTGGTAGAGCAACTGATTTGTAATCAGTAGGTTGTGGGTTCAAGTCCTATAGTCGGCACCATCTATTTTTTTATTTATAGGAGTTTGGAGGGGTAGCGAAGTGGCTAAACGCGGCTGACTGTAAATCAGCTCCCTACGGGTTCGGCAGTTCGAATCTGCCCCCCTCCACCATTTTTATTTGAGTAGTTG
>CALBGK010000043.1 GCA_937893115.1 uncultured Erysipelotrichaceae bacterium
GATCTATGAGTTTATCGATGGATATCCAGATGTCTTTGAAAATGGTGATGGTCTTAAAGTTGTATATGATGGTCAAACTACTTTCTATGAAAATAAAGATAATATCATAGCTAGAAAAGTAGTTGATATGATTAAAGATGAAGTGGCATATGTACAATTATATGATGAACAAGGATATGCAAAAACAGAGTTTTTACACCCTTACAAGATTCAAACTGATGATTTTAGTATTATAGGTTCTTATTATAACTCAGCATTCTATAATGATTATTGGGCAGACTATATAAGTGATAAAAACTTTACTATTTATGCTCAAAATAATAAGAGTGAACCAACCTATGATAGAGAAGATATTGTAGAAGAAATGCCACTGCCAGATAATGAAAAAGAGTATAATCTATACTTAGTTGATGAAAAAGGTCATACCTATCAATATGCATATAGTAGAAGAAATCATTATACTTGTATAAGAGACGAAGAAAATCCTCATCGCTATTATTTAGAAGCTGAATGAGATGTAGCTAAACAAATTAAAGATTATAATTTAAATTACTTTATAGTTTGGAGTCTTGTCCTTTTAAGAATCGGTGGGCATTATGTAAATAGGTGGTACTAATAATACCACCTTTATTTTTGATGTGTAAAAAAGATTATTTTTCTTTAAGTTTTTGAATGATTATTAATAAATAACGGATAGAGAAATATATCATGACACACGATACTGCCCATGAAAAACCTAGTAAGATGGGTTGTCCTTGAATATCAGAAGAGATATAGGCATTAACTAGTAGCAATATGCCACAAGCTAGATATAAGACAAATCTTAATATCAATCCTGATAGAGGAGTAGATAAAGATAGAGCTCTTTTATCTTCTTTATGAGGTTCATAATTTTCGATTATTGTGCAATTGCTCAATAATTTTCTAAATTTATATTCCATGAAGGCATAAGCAGCTAAGCTTAAGGCGATAGAAATATAAATGTTGAGTTTGAATATTATATATAAAAATATGAATACTAATATCGTTAAAATATAACGAGAATAATAGGTTTTAAAAGAATTTTCGAGATTTTTAGATATGCGATATCCTCTTTTTTTAGAACGCATAAAATAGACTGGTCGGCCTTGACGGTCACGATAGATATTTCGACCTTCAAGTAATATATTCTGTTTTTTCATGATTTGTACTTCCTGACTAAAGTATAACAGATAGCAACACAAATTAACAAAATATTTGTATTATTTAGTAATCCACTAGTCTTGTATACAAAAAAATATATAATGTTTCTTGAAGAGAAAAAAGGAGGAAAAAATATGATTTTCGCAAAAGATGAGCAGTCTTGGAAAGACTTGAATGCCTATTGGACATCAAAAGAAATTTATCAACAACCAAGTACTTGGCTCAAGACTTATAGACAAGTCTGTGAAGAATCTGAAGCTATTTCTGCACTAATAGAAAAAGTAACTTCTAGACAAGATTACGATATCATTTTGACAGGAGCAGGAACTAGCGAATTTGTAGGCAATGCTGTTTATTCTTATTTAAATGCTTTGACTGATTATAAGGTTAAATCATATGCGACTACAGATATTGTCGCTTGCCCAGAAAACTATCTGTCAAGAACTAAACCAACTCTCTTAGTGTCATTTGCTCGCTCAGGCAATTCGCCTGAATCTGTAGCAGCTGTTGAATGCGCTAATGAAGTATGCGATGAAGTTTATCATCTATTTGTAACTTGTAATCATGAGGGTGCCTTATCAAAATATGCTGTTGGCAAGGATAATTGCTATGCCATCAATTTGACTGAGGAGACTCATGACCAAAGTTTTGCGATGACATCTTCTTTCTCTAATATGTATCTAGCTACCGTTTTATCATTTAATCTAGATTCATTGGATAAACTTAAAGATACAGTAGATGAAATCGCCAAAAAAGCTCAAGTATTCTTAGATGAAAAGTATACAGAAGTAGTAAAATTTATTGATGATTTCGATTTTAAACGCATCGTCTATTTAGGCTCTAATACTAATAAGGGTGTAGCTCAAGAGTCCTCATTAAAATTATGTGAATTGACTAAGGGTATTATCGATACTAACTTTGATACACCAATGGGCTTCAGACATGGTCCTAAATCAGTAATTAATCCTGAGACTTTGACAGTCGTATATTTGAGTGATGATGAATATACTAGACAATATGAATATGACATCATCAAAGAGATGTCAACGCAAAGAAATGGCAACAAGATAGTGGCTGTTGGCTCTTATGCCGATGAAAAAATTAGTGAACTTGTCGATTTATTTATCTCATTTGATAACGATGTGCGACTAAATAATATCTATCTTGGCTTAGAATATATCACTGTCGCTCAGACATTGGCTCTATTTAAATCAATTAAGATGGGTATTACACCTGACAATCCTTGTCCAAGCGGTGAGGTGAACCGTGTAGTTCAAGGTGTTATCATATATCAATATAAAAAGAGATAGGAGAATTAAGGATGGTTGGAATTGTTGTTACGGGACACGGTTTATTTGCAACTGGTTTAACTGCAGCTCTCGATTTAATTGCTGGTCCACAAAAGAATTATTGTGCGGTTGATTTTAAAGGAGACACAACAGAAACTTTAGCGAAAGACTTAAAAGAAGCATATGAAAGCTTAAAAGAATGTGATGGCATCATCGTCTTCTCTGACTTACCTGGAGGATCTCCATTTAAGACAGCCGTTGAAGTAGCTGTTGGTAGCTATGAAAAAGTTCATGTATTGGGTGGCACTAATCTACCTATGTTATGTGAAATCAGCATGGCTAGACAATTTGTTGAAGATGTTGAATCACTGGTAGAAATGGCTTTGAATACTGGTAAAGACCAAGTAGTTGAATTTAAACTAAGCAGTGTTACAAGCCATGACGATAGTGAAGGAGACGGAATCTAAATATTATTAATAAAAGGCGTCTTTTGGCGCCTTAAGAGATAAAGGATTTGGCGTAGACGATAGGAGCGATGCCAAATTCTTTTTTAAATTTTCGAGAGAAGTAATGAATAGAATTGAAACCACAGATAGCCGCAATCTCTGAGATAGTATACTTACTCTCTTTGATCAGTTTCTTAGAATATTCTAGTTTGACCATCGATATATATTGTTTAGGCGCGACATTTAGATTCTTCTTAAATAAGACTTGTAGAGAAGACCTAGAGACAGAGAAACGTTTGCAGAGTTCTTCAATGGTAAGTGGCGAGTAGATATTTTCGTTGATGTAATTGAGTATGCCGTCTAATAACTCGCTCTCAAATTTTTGTTGCATAGGAGTTGTAGCTAATGGATGACTCTCATTATATTTATTTCTTAAAAGAGAGATGATAATTTTTTGTAAGTTGACAACCAATAAGTCATGATAGTATTTCTCTTTATCTTTTGTACCCTTGATGAATTCTTCAATGACATTATAAATCTCTCTATCGGCCCTAAAGACATTATTCTTAAATGGCTCCATATCTTTTACCCGCATGTCAAAGACAATTGTTAAATAGGAACAGGAATTTTCATCATCAGTATATTGGGTATGAAACTGTTTAGGTGCATAGATGATGATATCGTTTTTATGTAGAGCATA
>CALBGK010000044.1 GCA_937893115.1 uncultured Erysipelotrichaceae bacterium
TCAAAATATTCTTCAAATAATAAGTGACAAAGACGATTATAAACCAAGCGAAATAATAACTGACTGAATAGATATTAAAGCCATATAAGAGATTTTGGATGGTGGCAAAGGAAAAAACAATTATTGATAAATCTTCTAATTTCATAGTCATTGAAAAAATAATCAATAATAAAGTCACTACCTCAATATTAGGAATGAAGGATAGAGCTTCTTTTAAGACGATTAATATCGCTATGAGCAAGGCATCAATGACAATTGATTTAACCTTATTCATACTTGCTTAATTCAAAGACAAAATTATCCCCATCTTCTATAGCTAGCGCTGAGGCAGATGGACAAAAACCACCTTCTAGACAAGACTTGTTATTTTCTGAAGAATAAGTCCAATACTTAGATTGACTAGCGTCTTCTTCAAATAGTTCATCGACCCCCATTCCTTGAATATACATGCCATATTCACTATTAGAATATTTTAATTCGATATTATCATTTTCCTCTAGTTCTAGTAATAATTCTTCTAGGGTCGATGCATTAGTCTTAAAACTTTCATCTAAGATACTTTCATCTTCAACGATAATCTTGATGCCTATCTCTTTACTTGAACTATCACCAAGATTTTCATTTCTAAAATGGTTGATAGCTAGAATAGATATCAAAATAATAGCAGCAATTAAGATATATTTTATTTTTTTATTCATTTTTTAATTCTCCTAGGTCTAATTAAGCATTTTGGTCCATAACCGACCAAATCTAAACGGTTAGCTTTCTTTAAAGCCTCATATACCAAAGAATAGTTCTTTGGATTTTTATATTGCATCAAGGCTCTTTGCATAGCCTTGCCGTGTGGGCTTTTTTCGACAAATACTTCCTTGCCTGTCAAAGGATGAATACCAGTATAATAGATTACTGTCGATATGGTTGAAGGAGTTGGATAGAAGTCTTGTACCTGTTGGGGTTGATAGTGAATATCTCTTAAATATTCAGCTAAAGCGATGGCACTGTGGATGTCACTACCAGGATGCGAAGACATGAGATATGGAACCAAGTATTGGTCTTTATGATATTTTTTATTGATCTCTTCATATTTCTTCTTGAATCTTTCATATACTTCTCTTCTAGGTTTACCCATGACATCTAAGACTTCATTAGCGATATGTTCAGGTGCAACCTTCAATTGACCAGAAATATGATATTGAACTAATTCCTCGAAGAATGTCTCATCCTCATCATAAATCAAATAATCATAACGTATACCGCTGCGTACAAATACTTTTTTAATACCATCAAGCTTTCTAATAGCTCTAAGTATATCTAAGTAGTCAGTATGTGACACTTTAAGATTTGGGCAACGTGGTGATAGACATTGTCTATTGGTACATACGCCATACTTTTCTTGTTTATCACAGGCTTTATGATAAAAGTTGGCAGTCGGTCCACCGACATCATGAATATAGCCTTTAAAATCATCCAGGGCAATCAATTTTTTAGCTTCATTGACTAGCGATTCTTTTGAACGAGATTGAATAATTCTTCCCTGATGGAAGGTCAAGGCGCAGAATGAACATCCACCAAAACATCCTCGATTAGACGCTAGAGAAAATTTTACTTCATCAATCGATGCCACATGTTCACCCTTTTGTTTATAAGAAAAATGATAGTCACGCTCATAAGGCAATTCATAAGTATCATCTAGTTCCATCTGCGTCAATGGGCGATTTGGACGATTTTGCACCACATAGACATTATCATATTTCTCTACTAGAGTCTTAGCGCTGTAGTGGTCTGTATTTTCATATTGTATCTTAAATGATTCAGCATACTTTATCTTATCTCTTTTTAATTCTTCATAACTAGGCAAGACAATACAGTCATCATTTAAAAAAGAAATATCATCAGTCTTATAGACAATACCATCTAAATAGACAAGGTCCTTAGCTCTTAAACCAGAATCTAAAGCCTCAGCTATTTCAATTATCGAAATATCACCCATGCCATACATTAAAAGGTCGGCTTCACTGTCAAGAAGCACACTTCTTCTTAAATCATCGTCCCAATAATCATAATGAGCAAGTCTTCTAAGACTAGCCTCTATACCGCCAATGATAATATCGGTATCTGGATAAGCACTTCTAGCTAACTTACTATAGACGATTAAAGCTCTATCAGGTCGATGATTAAAACCATCATGAGAATAGACATCTCTTTTTCTTCTAATCTTGGCAACACTATAATTATTTACCATTGAATCGATATTGCCACCACTGATTAAAAATCCGAGTCGTGGCTTGCCAAAACGCTTAAAGTCTTTATTGCTTTTATAATCAGGCTCAGCTAAAACACATACTTTATAACCTCTATTTTCAAGTATTCGCGTAATAATAGCGGCACCAAATGATGGATGGTCGACATAGGCATCCCCAGTCACATAGACAAAATCAGGTACTTCTATACCCTGTTCAATCATTTCTTGATAAGTAGTTGGTAAAAATGTCATCTTTTAAAACCTCATAATGATTCTATCATTTTTTATAAGTTTATTGCCACAAATCACCCAAATAAAAAGAGTTCAAGAACAATCTTGAGCTCTTTATTTTCTATTATTAGCTAATTATTTAACCATTTCTCTTAAACGTTCATAACGTTTTTGAGCATCTTTGAGGGTCTTATCCATCATTTCGTT
>CALBGK010000045.1 GCA_937893115.1 uncultured Erysipelotrichaceae bacterium
GCCAGCTAATTCTTTAAAGAAAAAGACCGCTATTCTCATCGCTCAAAGCATTATTGAAGATGAAAATGATTTAGCTTGTGAGGCTTGTGTGCGTTGTCAAAGAATAGCTGAAGATAAGTATTTTGATGTCATCTTTGTTGATGGTGGTCTTAAACCTATTGTCAAGGAAGATATTAGTAATATCTTTGAAGAATTTCATACTACCTCTTTAGAAAATAGTCCTAAGAAGGTTTTTATTATCAATTTGATCGAAAATGCCAATACTAAGGTATGGAATATGATTTTAAAGTCAATCGAAGAACCTAATGATAATTCCTATTGGATATTTATTAGTGATAATACTTCGCTTATACCTAATACGATAGTGTCACGTTGTGCCCGTTTAAGCTTTCATCATCATGATGAAGAGGATATTGAGGCTTATTATCACGATTTAGGTTTTGATGATATCGATGCCTACTTGCTTACAGATATCAATAAAGAAAAGCTAGAGATAGATTTAAATGATAAGGCTTATCTCCTGGCTAAAGAATTTACTGAAAAGACCATTGATAGTCTTGATGAGCCATATAAGATAGAATTTATTTTTATCGATGAGTGGTATGGCACTAGTAAGAAAAGTGATAATGAAATCATTAAAAGAAGTCAGGATTACTATTTGAGTATCATGATTAGAATCCTTTTAGATAAGGCTATAAATAAAGATGTTGATGACTTGTGGTATAGACAATTGATGGAAAAGATAGCTAAGGAAGATGTAGAAAAGCTTTTAGAAGTATTCTATGAGATTAAAGATTTATCGATGAGTAAGTTAGAGCGTAAGTTATTGTTTGACCGCTTAGCATATAAATTGGTACATATAGAAGGGAGTAAGATGTAATGGATGAAAAGACTTATTATTTATCAATACGTTTTGAATTAACTAATAAATCATATACCTTTAAGACTGAGGATAATACTATCAAGATTGGTGATTTAGTCACCGTTGAGACCCAAAGAGGTCTTGAACTTGGAGAAGTTACTAGTGATTTGCGAGATGAATCTGGACTAGATGCCAGCATAGAAGTTAAGCCTATCTTACATAAAGCCACCAATGAAGAAATTGAACAGTACGAACAAAATAAAGCTGATGCCAAAGTTGCGATGCAGATATGTCAAGAAGAATCAGATAAATTAAATCTGAATATGAACGTCATCTCAGCAGAATATACCTTAGACCGTTTTAAGATAACCTTTACTTATCTGGCTGATGATAGAGTAGACTTCCGTGAATTGTTGAAGGTCTTGGCTTCTATATTCCGCTGTCGTATCGATTTAAGACAGGTAGGAGCTAGAGATAAGTCTAAGATGGTCAGCGGTATAGGTATCTGTGGAAGAGAATTATGTTGTGCTAAATTTATTTCTGAATTTGATCGCGTATCAATCAATATGGCTAAAAATCAATTATTGGCCCTCAATGTCTCTAAACTTTCAGGCCAATGTGGAAGTTTGATGTGTTGCCTAAGATTTGAAGATGAGGCTTATAAAGAACTTAGAAAAGGCTTACCTAAGCTTAATTCAATGGTGGAATACGAAGGTAATTCCTATCGTATTACCAGTATGAATGTCATCGCTAAGACTTGTAAGTTAGAGAATAAAGAAAATGCGATTTTTATTACTTTAGATGAATTAGTTAAAAAGGGAAAATATAAAAAAGCAGATAAGAATAATGAACATGAAAAGACAGAAGAGCTTCAGTGATATCAGTAGAGCATCTTTATATCTAGTCGCTACACCGATAGGTAATCTATCGGAGTTTTCAAGTAGAGCGATAGAGACCCTCAAAACTGTTGATTATATCGCTTGCGAAGATACCAGAAACAGTAAGAAGTTATTAAGCCATTTTGATATCCACAGCAAGCTTATGAGCTATCATAATTTCAATGAGAAAGAAAGTACTAAAGGCATCATTGATTTAATCTTAGATGGTAATAATGTCGCTATTATTTCTGATGCCGGCTATCCACTAGTATCAGATCCAGGCTATGAAGTAGTTAATGAAGCAATTAGGCATGATATCCCTGTAGTCGCCATAAATGGTCCTAGCGCGGCTTTAAGTGCATTAGTAGTATCAGGCTTAGATACAAAGCATTATCTCTTCTATGGCTTTTTAAATGCGAAATCAAGTAGTATGCGTAAAGAATTAGAGTCCCTAGCTAATTTCCCTTATACCATCATCTTCTATGAGGCTCCTCATCGCATCAATAAGACTTTAGAATTGATCTTAGATGTATTCGGCAATCGCGAAGCTGTCATCGCTAGAGAATTAACCAAGGTTCATGAAGAGATTATTCGTGGCGATCTTTTAAGTCTATCTACGATTGAAGATATCAAAGGTGAGATAGTCTTACTAGTAGAAGGAAAAAAAGATGATGAGGTCATCATTGACTACAATATCTTAGTTGATAAGATAAATGATAAGATAAAAGAAGGAATTAAAGCCAAACAAGCTATAAATGATATAGCTAAAGACTATAATATCTCTAAGAATGAATTATATAATTACTATCACCAACATCAAAACAATTAGATAAACAGGCACAAATCAATCTTGGCTTGTGCCTGTTTTATAGATGTTGTGTTGATGTATTAAAATGCTCTTTAATAGAATCACACAAATAAATCTGGCGGTTTCATAGGGGAGAAAACGATAGTTATTCATGTGTTGTTCCCTCCATTTTCGTCCAAAGCAGCCGCAAGGTTTTATGGATAGTAGCCCAGTCCGTATCGCCTGCCAATCTCCCGTTGTGGGATACGCTAGAAATAGGGCAAATAAAGCATTTCCTTTTTCTACGCTGGCAGATGAGAGAGAATGTCATCAGTGACGCAACCGCGTTTTTTTATTTTGACCGTAGGCAGGCTCGGCTGACTTTGCTATTAAACAGTCGCGTCTTTTTTATTCGATAAAATCATGTAATCAAAAATTGCTTGCCTTTGAAATTTAAAGTTTACTACATCGATTCTGTCTAATCATTTAAAACTTTTTTGAAATAGCATATTCATTCGTCTCTTCTAGGTCGTAATGAGCTGTTTCTTCCTCATGTTGGAACAGAAAGCTACCTCTCACCATCAGGCGTATAACGCCCATGATTAAATCGAAGTTTACCTGAAATAACTTTGAAAGATATTTAAACCTTCTTTTGTCGCTAATAAATATATAACAATGTTGCTTTTAAAGTTACTATGCCGAATTGTTTTTGGCAAATAATCGCTGTTACTTCTCTTTCTGAAGAAGCTGATTATAAGTTAAATCAATTCCCAGCGCACCCAGCGGAGCAGTAATCAAAATTGCAAGGACGGCTACCGAAAGGACAATTTGTCCACAAGGTAATCCCATTGCCAGTGGAACGGAACCGATTGCTGCCTGTACAGTCGCTTTAGGGAGATAAGCAAATAGCAACGCCAACAGAGCGGAATATAAGCGCAATAAATATCATCAAAACGGCGGCAATACCGGCATTCAATGTGTAACGAATATCAACGGCAGCACCAACCAGCACAAACAGGATTACTTCTGCAGCAAGCCAAAGTTTCCCAAATTTTTCAGAAAGCCTTTTTGATACAAATGTAGTACTTTTAACTTTGATCACGCACGCCATGCTTACAACAGCCAGTAGACCAGATACTGACACAATTCCTTCCAACCATGTCTCTATTGCCATAAGCAAAAAAGATACACCCAATACAATAATAACTTTCATGCTATTTCTTACATAGTGTTTATGAGCATACGCTGTTTCAAAAAACAAACTAAGAATGTAACCTACGATTGCCCCTAAAACTATTCCAAGAATAATGGAAATGGGAATATTCACAAAATCCATAATGTTCACATTTCCACCTTGTGCCATACTTACAAAGGTTGAAAATAGCACAATAACAAAAATATCATCGCAAGAAGCACCGGCCATAATAAGCTGTGGAATGCTTTTATCTGTGCCATATTTTGAATCCATGAGCTGAACCATCCGTGGTACAACTACTGCCGGAGAAACAGCTCCAAGAACAGCCCCCATAACAGCTGCTTCAATTCTTGTAATGCCAAGAATATAGGGGGCAAATAGGAAAAAGGCTAATATTTCACAGCTTGCTGGTACACATGCCATCATAATAGCGGGACGCCCTACTTTCTTTAAGTCAGACAGATTAAGGGATAATCCTGCCTTGAGCAGAATAATAATTAACGCCATCTGTCGCAAATCAGCAGAGATAGACAGAATAGATGGGTCAAGTAAGTCAAGTACATACGGTCCTAAAATGATACCCGTTATAAGCATGCCGATAATACGTGGCAGCTTCAGCCTCTGGCAAATTGCCGCCATTGCCAGTCCCACAAGAAAAATGAACGCAAGAGATGTTAACACGGTTTTTCCTCCTTATAGGCGCAAAAAAGCTGATGCCTTTCTGCGACAAAAAAATCACAGAAGTCATCAGCTTAATAAGCGGTTTAGGTTTCCCATGGGAGAACTTCATTCCCATGAGCATTGTAACACCGACGATCACTTTTGTAAATGAATTTTTCTGTGAAATAGTAGAGCCCTGTCTAACAAATTTTTATGCTGCTTTATAACATTTGAGCATTTTGACAGAGGATGAAAGAAATGAAATTAAAAAAGGCAAGACGAAGGTATAGCGGTTGCCAAATTAAAGCGTGTTCGCTTTGGCAGATCGCCTAAAGAGCTGCCTTCTAATTTTAATTAGGTCATAGCGATATTCAATATGACACTCAAAACCCATACTCATTTAATGAGTAAGAGTGAAGATGAACTTTTAAACACCTTAAAAATGCTTTCTAAAATTCTTCTCATTCTAGTTTTTAAACATTAAAAAAGCCCTTAACTAAGGACTCAATCTGTAATATGGTGGAGCATAGCGGGATCGAACCGCTGACCTCCTGCGTGCAAAGCAGGCGCTCTCCCAGCTGAGCTAATGCCCCATATATATTTAACTCGATAATTCAAATGGTGGGCCTGAATGGACTTGAACCAACGACCTCACCCTTATCAGGGGTGCGCTCTAACCACCTGAGCTACAGGCCCATATGCTTGAACTATCAAGCGCTTATTTATATTAGCAAATAAATATCTCTGCGTCAATAGAATTTTGAAAAAAAGTTTTTAATATTTATAAATAATATAAATCTTGATTATAATAAGGATATTTCGCTTTTTAAATAAAACATAGCCATGGACTAACCATGGCTATTGCTTATACTATTTAAGCTTTTCGTTGATTTCTTCAACTTCTTTTTCGAGCTTTTCGATATATTCTTTCTTATTAGTAATCATCTCTTCGATGTCTCTAATGCGGCTTTCAGCTAGAGTTTCTTCTTTTTCTCTCTCTAATCTTTCGATTTGACGCTTTTGGTTTTGAATGAGTTCATTCTTGTAGTCCTTATTAGAACTCAAGCGTTCTTGCCATTGAACTTGTCTTTGTTCAAGATTTTTCTTAAGACCATCGAAATATTCATCCATGATAGCACGGAATTCTTTCCAGATTCTGTCATCTCTTTGACGACCAGCAGTTCCTGCAGCCTTCCATTCAACAGATAGAGCCTTCATTCTATCAGTGATCTCTTTAGAGTAGATATTGTCTTCTAGATGTTGTCTAGCTTCTTCAATTAAAGCTTTCTTGGCTTGATAAGCTTTATTTTGTGTCTCTCTTAGATTGTGGAAGTATTCATTGCGACGTTCATTGAATTTTTGGCGAAGAGATGAGAATCTTTCCCATAGTTCATCATTGACATCGCTACTAGCTCTACCAGCTTCACGCCATTTTTCAAATAATTCTTCAAAAGCTTCATTAGTAGAGATGATATTTTCATTATCAACCAAAGCTTCTGCTTGTTTGATGATGTCTTCTTTAATCTCTTTAGCTTTTTCAAAGCGTTCTTTTTGATCTTCCCAAGCTTGGTGTCTGCGGTCGTAGAATTCTTGACGGATGACGTTGAATTCTTGCCATAATTCTTCATCTTTTTCACGGCCCGCACTTTCAATAGCCTTCCATTTCTGCATCAATTCTTGCATGTTGGAATTTGGCTTTTTAGCTTCGAGAATGACAGCTTTCTTAGCTTCTTCATTAGCAGCGTATATTTCACGTCTTTTATCGTAACAAGCGTTTAAATATGACTCGAATTCTTCAGCTAATTCATCTTCAAAAGCTGATTCCCAATATGGAATTCGGCGCCATTTACGATTCAATTCGTTAATTTTGTTGATTGCTTGTTTTGTGTCTTCAAGTTCCGCAAGTGCTTTAGCTTCCTCGATTAAAGCTCTTCTTTGGGCAATAGCTTCATCTAAATCAGCAACTCGCTCGTATAAATCGTCAGTATTATTTCTCATATATTAATCTCCTGTCCCACATCCATTTTAACTTTTTATTGCTTAATTCTCAAGCTTTTGAGCTTTAAAAGGGACAGGGAAGTCATATTAGTGTAAGATTTAAGTAAGGGAGGTATCTCATGGATAAGATTTATGACTTGATTATAGTTGGCTCAGGGCCAGCTGGCATGACAGCGGCTATCTATGCATGTAGGGACGGTTTAAAAGTACTAGTCATTGAAGCTAGTGCACCTGGCGGGAAATTGATTAAGACCTATCACATCGAAAATTATCCTGGTGTCATGTCTATGGGTGGAGCTGATTTGGCATATAAAATGTATGAGCAGATGGAAAGCTTTAAAGCAGAGACAGACTTTGATGAGGTGAAGGAAGTTAAAGACTTAGGTGAATTAAAGGAAGTTGTAACAGCTAATAATAGCTATAAGACTAAGGCTGTCATCGTGGCCACAGGAACTAAGGAAAGACTTTTAAATATCGATGGTGAGGCTAAATTTACTGGTAAGGGCGTATCATATTGTGCAGTTTGTGATGGTTTCTTTTTTAAGAATAAAGATGTCGCTGTCATCGGCGGAGGTAATTCTGCACTAGAAGAAGCCTTATATCTGACTCAATTTGTAAATAAGCTCTATGTGATAATCAGAAGGGATGTTTTTAGAGCCGATGCGATTATTGTCGATAAGGTTTTGAATAATCCTAAGATAGAAGTTATTAGAAGTAGTATTCCTTTGAGTATTGAAGGTGAAGATAAGGTTGAAAGTCTCATATTAGAGAATGTCTTAGACAAGAGCCAAAGAAGATTAAAGCTTGATGGTATCTTTCCATATATTGGTGCTGAGCCATGCACAAGTTTCTTAAAGGATTTAGATATTCTTGATGATAAGGGCTATATCATCGTAAATGATAAGATGGAGACAAAGCTTAAAGGTATCTATGGAGCAGGTGATTGTAATGTGAAAAACTTGCGTCAAGTAGTGACGGCTTGTTCAGATGGAGCTGTTGCTGCTCAGAATGCTTATCATTACATCGAAAGTTTAAATTAAATATGATCTCTTCTTTAAAGAAGGGATTTTTTTTACTCTTATATCTGATATCATAGAAGTGAAGAAAGAAATATCTATAATACATCTATTTAATAATAATTTATAAGTGATGATACATATGAAAAGGGATAGACTAATCAAGATAATATTAGTAGTGATAGTCATAGCCGAATTAGCCTTCATCTTAGTGAATTATCAAAATTCAAGTAGTGAAGATAGTATAGAACATAAGATGACTGTTCAATTTAGTTCTTGTCGGCGTGTCTATGATTTAAAAGAAGAATTATTTATAGATAATCGTCATGAATATGATGGGGATTTTGCTTACCTAGATTTTGATTTTTTCGCTAAGCGCAATTATATTCCAGTAATGGAAGAAGCTTGTAAAAAAATGGATGGTCTTGCATGTCTAGAACTACAAGATGGAATATATTATTACGATATTAAAAATATATTAAAG
>CALBGK010000046.1 GCA_937893115.1 uncultured Erysipelotrichaceae bacterium
GCGAAGGAAATATAAACATCACAAAATAACAATATAAAAAGAGGATAATATCCTCTTTTTGATTTTCTATTTGTTTAAAGAAGACTCAATGAATTTTTTCATCTGAGCTTTCGGTTGGAATCCGCCTGTCTTAGATACCACTTCGCCATCCTTGAACAGATAAACGGTCGGAATAGACATGATGCCAAATTTAGCAGCCAGGTCATTTTCTTCATCAACATCGACTTTTATAAAATCAACTTCAGCAAATTCGTTATCCAGCTCTTCTAATACAGGGCTTAACATCTTGCATGGTCCACACCATGTCGCAAAAAAATCTACTAAGGTATATCCGTTTTTAATTGTTTCTTCAAATTCTACTTGATTAACTTGTTTCATATTTAATCTCCTTTTATACCTTAATTATATTTTATTAATAGTTTTTTTCTAGCAATTTGCCCGCAGCTTTATCGATGATGACTACGACATCGTGATGTTTTTGAAGGATAGATGCTGGTAAATCTTCAGTAACTTCGCCTTCTAATAAACCCTTAATAGCTTTAGCTTTATTTTCACCATTTGCCACTAAGAGAACCTTTTTAGCTTTCATGATCGTCTTCAAGCCCATTGTGCATGCCTGAGTAGGGACTTCTTCATTTAATGGATCGAAGAATCGAGCGTTGTCTTTTCTTGTTTGTTCAGTCAGATCAGTCACATGAGTTAAACTTTCAAACGATGTACCTGGCTCATTAAAACCGATATGGCCATTAGCTCCGATACCTAATAGCTGAATGTCAACAGGTGACTTGTCAATCATCTCATCATACTCTTTGCAATTAGCTTCTAAATCACCATTACCGTTTGGCACATGAACATTCTCTTCTTTGATGTCGATATGATCAAAGAGATTGCGGTGCATGAAGGTATAATAGCTCTCTTGATGATCCTTAGGCAAGTTTGCATATTCGTCAAGATTGAATGTTTTGATCTCAGCATAGCTAGTTCCATTTTCTTTATGGTCTTTAATCATTTCTTGGTATAAACCAACAGGGCTAGAACCAGTAGCCAAACCTAAAACAGCATTAGGTTTTAAGAATTCCTTCATCACATTGAAAGCTTCTTTACTGATTTCTTCGTAGTTGTCTACAATAATTACTTTAAACATAATTGCCTCCTTACAATATTTCTAAGCTATATGAAATAAGCATATTCTCATTTGCAGATAATCTAATTATACTATCAGTTTTAGGATTTGTTTTAAAATTTTCAAAACATCCTGATGGGCTTAGCCATGGCTCTATACAGATAAATGGCGCCTTTTCTTTCTTCCATATCGCCAAATATGGAAAGGCTATGAAGTTTATTTTTATCTTTTGTTTACCATTAGTTAAGATGCAATAGTCATATTTATTATGGGAATAAATGATGGTCGCATCATTAACGAACATCTCTTCTTTTAAAGCCAAAACTTCATTATTAGAGAAGATGACACGATAATCTTCAAAAGTTTCATCTTTGCTCAATGGACATTTAAAGGCTGGGTGAAGGCCAAAACCAAATGGCATCATCTCTTCATCATTATTGGTGATGCGATAAGCGATATCAAGACGACTATTAAGAAGTTGATATTCCACATCGAGGCTAAAGTCATAAGGATATATCCGGTATGTATCATCATCTTTTTTTAGATTTAAGTGCAGGGTGCTATCACTTTTATCAACAAGATCGAATTCTCTATTACGGCAGATACCGTGATTGCCCATTTGATAATCTTTACCCCTAAACCTAATAGTTCCATCCTTCGTCTTGCCCACTTGAGGAAAGAGGATAGGGTTTCTGCCCTTCCAATATCTTTCATCGCCATTCCAAAGGATATTGATACCATCTTTTTTTAAATAGAATTCATGCATCTCAGCAGCATAACTATCGACCACTAATTTGACATAATCATTTTCTAATTCGTACTTCATTATTGTCTCCTGAACAAATTATCATAGTTTTCATTAATTCTCTTTTGCAATTCATCTTCATCCATCTTTAACAATTCGGCGATATATTGCCCTGTATGGACAACATAGGCTGGCTCATTACGTTTGCCTCGATGAGGAACAGGCGTCAAATAAGGACAATCTGTCTCAATAAGCAGTCTATCTAAAGGCACTATCTTCGCTACTTCCTTTGGTTCCTTGGCATTTTTAAACGTAACTGTTCCCGATAATGATATATACATACCCAACTTGATAAATTCTTTAGCCATCTCCTTAGAGTCACTATAACAGTGCATAACTCCTTTAACCCTATGGGCCTTTAAGATATCATAGGTATCTTGGATGGCATTACGACTATGGACAATGATGGGTTTATTTAATCTTTCAGCTATCTCTATCTGCCTAATAAAGATTTCCTTTTGGGCATCCTTATTATCCTTGTCCCAATAATAATCTAAACCTATCTCGCCTATGGCCTTAACTCTACTATCCTCGAGTAGGCTCAATATCTTTTCAACTCTTTCTTTAGAAAATTCTTTAACATCGCCAGGATAGACACCTAGGGCAATATCAAATTCTATTTGGTCAGAAGTAATATTTAAAGCTTTCTTGAAATCACCTTCATTAAGACAGACTATCATGGCCTTTTTGACCTTGGCATCTATCATTCTTTGAATGACTTCATTAATATCATCATCAAAAGCTTCGTCATTTATATGCGTATGTGAATCTAACCATGCCATATTACTTACCTAAACAGAAATTTCTAAACATGTGGTCGATTAAATCTTCTCTATACTCACGACCCAGTATATCACTCAAGTAGTGATAACTCTCCATAATCGATGTATAGATGACATCAATTGGTGTATCTTCGATATCCTTTAAAGCTATATCTATTTCACTTAGTGCCCTTTTCATTAGAGCTATCTGCCTTTCATTATTCAAGACATCTTCATCAGCTAATATGACATCCTCTTCAAACATCTTATCGATGGCATCTGTAAGTGGCTTGATATCATGATTCATAGCACTGATAGAAATGCCCTCATGGCCTTTGATATCTGCCTTATTGTAGACGATAATTCTTCTTTTATCCTTGCTTAGTTCTAATAATTCTTCATCAATAGCTTCTAATTCCTTTGAAGCGTCTAAGACCAATATTACTAAGTCAGCTTCTTTTAAAGCTTCCTTACTTTTTTCAATGCCTATCTTTTCAACGATATCTTCGCTCTCTCTAATACCTGCCGTATCAATTAGATGCAGAGAAGTATTTTTTAAATTGACATGACCTTCTACTAAATCTCTAGTTGTACCAGCTACATCAGTAACTATGGCCTTCTCTTTTTCCAATAAGGCATTTAGTAAAGAACTCTTACCGACATTAGGCTTACCGATGATGACGGTCTTTAAACCATCTTTAACCACTCTAAAGCGTTCAGCCTTATCTATCATCTCTTTAAAGGAAGTAGTCCACTTTAATAGATAAGGTTTTATCTTGTTTTGACTCATGTCTACTTCATCTTCATACTCGGGGTAGTCGATATTAACTTCTATCATAGCTAAGACATTCTTCATATCATTTAATAGAGGTTCTAGTAATCTTTGTATACTACCATCAATACCCTTGATAGCAGATTTAGCCTGATAGCGATTGTTGGCATTGATTAAATCATTGATGGCTTCAGCATTAGCTAAGTCGATGCGACCATTGAGATAGGCGCGCTTAGTAAATTCGCCATTTTCAGCTAATCGAGCGCCCTTTTGTATCAGCAGATTCAAGATCTTTCTAGTGATATAGACACCACCATGGCAATTGATCTCTACAATATCTTCTCTAGTATAAGAATGTGAAGCGTAAAAGAAACTGATTAGTACTTCATCAATTACTTCATCATCTTCATAGATGTGGGCATATATCAGATGATTAGCCTTGATTTTATCATCGCTTAAATGAGCAATATCTTTGATGATATTAAAACTTTCTTCTCCAGACATCCTAACTATCGCAATGGCACCATTGGCTAGAGATGTCGATATAGCACATATAGTATCATTTAACATATCTTAATTCTAACATAATCAATATCAAAAAAAGTAGCATAGCTACTTTAGTCTTTGAGATTGAAATCTTCTAATTTGAGGACATCCATTTCAGCGCTAGGATCTTGTAGAAGACGCTTAGATTGGCGAAGTATTGCATCTTCGACTAGATTTCTCGCTAGGCGTCCATTGCCCGAAGTCGCATCTTTTTGCATCTGCACGATAGTGAAATAATCTTGCAGAGGTTTAAGTGCCTTTTCTTCAATCTTATAATCTTTAGACTTAGCGATGGTCTTAGATATGAGCATCAATTCTTCACCCGTATAATCATCGAAGTGGATGATATTGGCAAAGCGTGACTTAAGCCCACTATTGGCCTTGAGGAAGTCTTCCATCTCTTTAGAATATCCTGCTAAGATGACAATTAAATCGTCACGATGGTCTTCCATAGCCTTAACAATAGTATCGATGGCTTCTAAGCCAAAGGAATCATCCTTTCCTCGATATAAGGAATAGGCTTCATCGATAAATAAGACACCACCAATAGCACTTTGAATGACATCCATAGTCAAAGGAGCGGTATGGCCGACATACTTGCCAACCAAGTCAGCTCTTGTAACTTCGACTAATTGGCCTTGTTTAAGAATTCCGCAAGCCTTCATCATGCGTGATACTAGACGAGCGATGGTAGTCTTGCCAGTACCAGGATTGCCAGTAAAGATCATATGCTTAGATACTTCAGCAGTCTTGAGACCTTTTTGTTTGCGAAGCTTGGATACTTTAATATGATTTTCGAGACTCAGCAGGTATTCTTTAACAGTATCTAGACCTACAATTTCATCCAATTCTTTTTGAATAGCTTCGCGCTCTAATCTTGAATCATCAATCAATTCTAAAGGATATTCTTCCTTTTCATTAAAGGCGATGACAGCTCCATCATATTTGAGCGTCAAAGAGATAATTTGATCATTGCGAAGTGCCAAATCAACTAATTCATCATATATCTTACGAATGATT
>CALBGK010000047.1 GCA_937893115.1 uncultured Erysipelotrichaceae bacterium
GCTGATGCTAAGATACATGAAGCTTGTGGACCTAGGCTCTATGAAAAGTGCGCTAGTTTATTACCATTAGCTACAAGTGAAGTGTGTTTGACAGATTCATATGATTTAAAGACCTGTAAGTATATCATGCATACGGTTGGTCCTAGATATTCAAGTGGCAGTAGAAAAGAGCTAAGAGAGCTAGAAAAGTGTTATGAGAATATCTTATATAAGGCTATTGAATTAAAGATGGAATCAATAGCCATGCCACTTATCTCAGCCGGCTCCTTTGGTTTTCCTTCAAAGAAGGCATTTAATGTCGCGATCAATACAATAACTGATTTTCTGTATGATAATGATCTTTTTGTTTACTTACTGGTATATGATAATGAGTCTTTTGATATTTCAAGGAAACTTTATCATGATATCAAAGATTATTTATCAGATCATGGTTTTAAACTTGATGAAAGATTAAATGTGATAGGTGGAAAGTCAGTTGAAGATGCTCGTGCATACCTGAACCCTAAGACTCTTAAAGCTAATTTCTTAGATAATTATAAGGAAGATGAATCATTTAATGAATGCTTACGAAGACTCATTAAAGAAAAAGGACTATATGAAAAAGATGTCTATAAAAATGCTAATTTGACTAAACAAGCATTTAATGGAATATATAATGAAAATAATATTCCTAAAAAGGGCAATGTCCTCGCTTTAGCTATCGGTTTAAAACTAGATATCGATGAGACCATAGATTTTATTGAAAAGGCTGGATACTCATTCGGTAGGACTAAACAAGACTATATCGTCAAATATTTTATTGAAAATGAAAGATATGATATCTATGAACTCAATGAATTTTTACTCAGTCAAGATTTACCTTACCTCGGTTCTAAATATGAATAAAAGTAAATTGCAGGTTTACCTTTAATATCTAAATAGATGGTATGATGTGATTGTAAGTTAACAATCACATTTTTATTAGGAGGTAAAAAATGAATAAGAATTTGACAGAAGTTATATTTATCATTGATGAATCTGGTTCTATGCATGGACTTGAGAAAGATACTATTGGCGGATTTAATTCAACCATAAAAAAGCAGAAAAAGCTTGATGGTAAATGTTTGATATCAACAATATTCTTTAATTTAAGAAGCAGGGTAATTCACGATAGAACGGATATCCAAAAGATTAAAATGATGAAAGATGGCGAATATAATCCAAACGGTTCAACTGCTTTGATCGATGCAATTGGTGATGCCATCAAGCACACCAAGATGGTTCATCACAATATTAGAAAAGAAGATATTCCAGCTAAGACGATGTTTATAATTACGACTGATGGAATGGAAAATTCATCCAGAAAATATACATTGAATGAAGTTAAGGATATGATCGAAAAACAAAAAGAAAAGGGCTGGGAATTCATTTTTTTAGCTGCCAATATCGATGCAGCTAAAACGGCTAAAGGCTATGGCTTCGATATTGATTCGTGTGTCGATTATGTCAATGATACGATTGGCACTGCAATTAAGTATGAATGTATGTCTGAGGCTATTTCATCCATCAGAAAAACAAAATCTTTAGATAAAAATTGGAAACAGAAAAGTGATGAAGATTTTAAATCTAGAGCTAATAAGTGATAATGGTCAAATTTAGGCATTATAAAAGGCTTCGTTATTGAAGCCTTTTGGTTTCGCT
>CALBGK010000048.1 GCA_937893115.1 uncultured Erysipelotrichaceae bacterium
GAAATAGAATCCACACCATCATTTGGTTCAAAACATGATTTGATATATTCATAGATACTATCTTCAATATGTACATCCATCTCCAGTTGAGTCGAACATTTTTGTTTAAAGGACATGAGTAACTTATCAACTATCTTATCTAGAGCTTCCGAATCTAATAGACTGGTGCTCACTCTATCATCGATAGCGTCGATAAAAGACTTGCCAAAGAAATCCATAATCTTAGAGATAGGATTTTCTGAAATATAAACTAGGGTCTTATTGTTGCCATCTAAATGGTCGATGACTTCTTTAGACAGTTTACTTGTCGCTTCTTGCAGCTGATTATTTAAAAAGACATAGCGTTTATTTAAACTGCACTTGCCAGTGATGGTAAGTTCCGCCAACATGCGATTAAAGATAGGGCTAGAAGCTTCAAAATTTTCAATCACGACGATAGGATTTTTGCCCTGCAATGAGACATAGATATCTTGTAAAAAGAGTGTCTCTTGACTCTGTGATTGATATCTAGACATATCGATGGTGCTCACCTCATTAGAGACAGTTAATCCATACTTCTTCAAAAGATTAGCCATACTTGTAACCAATAGGTGACGACCACTACCATTGTTTCCAGTTAAGAGAATAGAATTTCTAATCTTCATTGGATTAGCACCGATGACATATGGTCTTCTAAAAGCGATAGTCATTGAATCTGATGCCTCATCTTGACCAATGACCATGCTCTTTAATTCTTGATTTATCTTATCAAAGACTTCTTTAGAAGCTTTGCCATAAACAATAGTCTCTGGTGAATTAATTTTGACATTGAAGTCTTTTTCGATCTCTTTCTTTAAAGAATTTAAGTCTGCATCACTGATTAAAGAATTTTCAGTCAAACTAGAAATCTCAGCATTATTCTTATCAATAATTTTCTGCAATTCATCCTGCGTCTTGTCTAAAACATCTAGTGAATCACTATAGATATTAGAAAAGCCTCGATTTTTACCCAAGACCTCTTTCATCAAACGCTCTTTTTCATCATTATTCTTCATTAACCAATCTCTCTTTTCAATATCTTATATATCTTAGCAGCTGTCTGTACTTTAGAAGACTTGAGCGCTTTATAGACATAAGTCAAACCATCATAATATCCCTTAGAATATAATGATGACTTATTAACTCGTGAATAATCAGTTATCTCAGCACTGACCTTTCCTTCGACAATAAATAGATTCTTAGGATTGTCTTGTGCTTCATTCAAGTATTTATCTAGGGCTTCTCTATAACCTTCGACATATGTAGTTGAATTGCGAGTACCAAAATCAACACCATTCAACATTTTTTCAAAACAGTCTAAACGATTAGTAAATTCATCAATCTTAGGCAATGCAGGTTTTCTAACTGTTCTTCCCTCATTGATGGTTCTGCCGATACTAGCTAGATCAGGATGTGGATTAGACTTTCTAGTTGTCGCGGTCTCTTCTTCTTTTTCTGAAGTAACTTCATCTAATAATGAATAAATATCATCTAACTTATTCTTTTCCATTTTGTTCCTCTTTCTGGAATGGATTGCTAATTAAACCATCCTTCTTAAGTAATGATTGGAGTGTAGTTATATCAGCTGATAAATTCATGTATTCATCTTCATGTAGAGATTTATTCATCTCTTTTAAAGCTTCATTGATCAAGGCAATGGTCTTGACTAATTGGGTCTCATTCTTTTTAAACTCATCATTCTTGGCATTAATCTTACCTAAGTTTTTATAATTTTCTAATATCTTAGTCAAGATGGGTAAGTAATAATCATATAGTTTAGTAAGTTTATCATTATCATCTTCATCAGCATATAAATCAATCTGTTTTAAAAGAGCTGATGTCTGATAGAGGCCGTTTTTTACTTCTTCATTAGCTATATCGACATTTAAGCTATTGATTTTATCGATATACTTTTGGGCATTAGATAATTCTTCTTGAACTTTAACTTCTTCTTTCTTAGTTTCGACATTATTGAAGACAGTATCTTCTTGTTTAGAAAAAGCTAAGAGTAATTCACATATATTTTCATACATATCTGGATATTCATTACGAAATTCTTCCATGCTCATGATCAATTCGTCATCCATGGAGATGTATAAGTCTTCAATAACGGTATAATTACCATTATTAGTCGTTAAAGCTATATTATCGACAATAGGCAATTTGATATTTTGGTGGAAATACTTATCTAATTTCTTGTCGATGCGATTACGATCCCGATTTGATAGTATCTTAGAGTCAGATTTTCTTTTGCCCGAGACATTGCGTACTCTTGAAGACGAGCGATAATCAGGCGCAGAGGCAGCTTTAAAGACGTTGAAGATAACAAATAAGACAATAAAAATAGGTAATAAACTAATAAGGCCTGACACAAATACTCCACCGAAACCAAACAGCATTAAAAATATAAAAAATCCGATAATTCCTGAATTGTTGTTTCTATTCATGATATTAATTATACGCTAATTTTTACCCTAAGTTAACTGGGAATACACTTATATCTATGTTATTTATAAATCTTTTCATCTTTGACATTCCTTTTGAATTATAAGTTTATTTTTGTTCAGATCGATCCATCAATTTTTGATGATAAATCATTTTATACTTTCTTCGAACAAATAATCAACATAGATATAATCTTTAACTACATCTTTATTAATAGTAAACTCCGGCTCCCCCATATAACCAGGAGCTACTTCATATTTATCAAAGCAAATCACTAAATCATAGTCTTTATTCCAATAAAAATCAGTATTCTGATCAATATTGACCTGATCCCCAAACATTTCATCATCAACCCAATAGATAATATTTCTATTTTCATTCATTTCTTGTTTCATTTGTTGTTCGATTTCATTCTCTACAATTGAGTAGAATTGTTTATCCTTTACTATATCTTTTAAGGTCACTACTTCATTATTTGATTTGTTGATATGATAATACCTATAATGAATATTTCCGCTTCCTGCTTCTTCAATAATCTGTATTTTCAAAGTAAACCATTTATCATTATTTGTGACTACGCTATAATCGATATAAAGAGAGCTGTGTCCATTTTCACCAACATAATCTATCTCATCATAAAATCTTTCCAATAATACATTGATAAGTTTATTTACACTATTGTTAATTTGAGCATAAGAGGGATTATCGATCGTTTCAATTTGTGGAATACTTGCTTTTAGCTCGTGATAATCATCTTGATAATTGTATTCTACAACGGTCACGACTTTGACAATATCACCAATAAGAGGAATATCTTCTAATACTTTAGCGTATGTAGGGCTTATGTTTGGCAATAATATCAAGGCCACAAAAATAACAAAACTCAGTTTCAGCACTGGTTGAAATAAACGAATATTTCGATACTCACTATCAATTTCTGGCAGTTTTTCAAGCATTTTATTTACAGTGTCATCTAATTGATAAGGAATCAAATTTTCTTCTTGTCTTATTTTATTCTTTATTTTTTTATCAAATTTATTCATCATTGCCTCCTAGAATATCTCTCAACATTTTTCTAGATCGTCTAAGTTGTTGTCTAACTGCCATTATGCTGGAATTTGTTATCTTTGCAATTTCTACTACAGGGATATCTTCATAATAATAAAGTATTGCTACAGTTCTATACGGTTGATTAAGACTATTTACTGCATCTCTCACAGTAATTCTTGTAGTAATGTCCATCTTTTTATCATCAGCAACCTCTTCTATCTCATCGATATACAATAAATTCTTATTTTTTCTGATCATTTCAACTGCTGTATTATGCACTATATGTAGTATCCATGCCTTGAACGCTTTCTTGTTTTTCAAAGTCGGATACGCAATATACGCTCTGTACACAGTCTCAGCGACTACATCAACTGCATCAGTTTCATTTTTAATGATGGAATAAGCTAAGTTATACATCGACTTTTCATATTTTTTTATATTTTCACAAAACTCATCCTTAATCAAAAAGAACATTCTCCTTTCATCAAGATAGATGTCTGTTCTTCTATCCATTCTTGCCATTCTGTATAGTACTTAGCATATAGATGAGTCGTATCAGAAGACTTATCTGCCGATAAGTTTCCTTCTGCATCGTCATATAAAACATTTACATCTATATAGTAAGCACCCTTATCTATTGCGATTAATTTTATTTTTTCGTTCAAACGATCAATGGAAACATTATTAAAAGTGTCATCGCTTTTTGAACGTGCTTTTGTTACATGCAAATTAGCCTCAAGAAATATTGATGCATTTTCTTGTAAAGCAATGATATCATCGATTAATCCGTCATAAGTTGAAACAATACTGTCAAATTCGTAACCGAGTTCATTTATCCCTAGCATGATGTATATCTTATTGTATTGATGCCTATTTAAAAGTTCTAATAACCCTACCGTCTCTCCATCTATATTTACAGTTCGATCATATATATTAAAAACGCTCATTCCTATATCGCAAAAATAATCGATATTTTCATCATTCGCATATTCCATCAAACCCTGAGTACGTGAATCCCCTATATATAGAGAATTATTCAAGGACACATCAACATTATTTTTCTCGTAACAATCATCTACAGTTTCTTTTGGATCATATATGACTTCCATCTTTTCATATTTTTTCTTAGTTATGAAAAATAGAGGTTCATCTTGACCACTGATATCAGAATATATCGTTGTAATCAAAATAATAATCGATAACATTGCTGCTGTTATGATATTGATTCTTCGCATACCAATCTCCTAAAATCTAAAATATAAAAATGGGTCATCAAAACCGCAGTACATACAATATAAACTGCTTATAAAAATAATTGTTAAAAAGGCAAAAATTACCTTATCGTTTTTAATTTTTTCTAAAATTATAAATGGTTTCTTCATGCACAATAAGATTCCTATTAACAAGAATGGCCAATAAATATTCCAATATTTAATGTAGTCATAGCGAAAAGATGACCATAGTCCTTCCCCGAACAAAGGAAACAAACGAAAGAAAAAAATGCGCCATTCTGTTAAATTCTCAATTGCAAATATTGACCACATAACAGGTATGAGAATAATCATATACAAATGTCCAATGAACTTATGACCATTTAAAAAATTACCAATAATATATTTTTCCACAACTAGCACAAAAAATAGTGCTATTCCCCATAATATATAATTATATCCGGCTCCATGCCACGCTCCGGTAAGGATCCATACTATAAATAAATTCCTTATCGTGTAGAAAGTCCCGTGACGATTCCCGCCTAACGGAATATAAATATATTCTTTAAACCAACTTCCTAGCGTTATGTGCCAACGACGCCAAAATTCACTCATCGTTAAACTTGTGTAAGGAAAATCAAAATTTTTAGGCAATTCAAATCCCATCATTTTCCCTAATCCTATTGCCATTAACGAATAACCCCAGAAATCAAAATAGATCTGCAGGGAAAATGCAATAATAGCCATCCAAGCTAAAGGCGTCGAAATGCTTTCAAAACCAATGGTCTTGGTTTGAGTCCACAGTTTGCCTAATGGGTTAGCTAATAATACTTTTAATCCCAAACCAAAAACAAATATTTCTAAACCATTCTTGATTCTATAAAAACTAATCTTTTTCTTAACCAATTCATTTTTAATACAATCATAAGTAACTATCGGACCGGCGATAAGTTGTTCAAACATAGCTATATACACTGCATAGCGCAACAAACTTTTTTCAGCTTTTATTTTCCCTTTATATATATCACAAAGATATGATAATCCTTGAAAAGTGTAAAACGAAATGCCAATAGGTAGTACGATATTAGAACTTATTTCGTAATTATCAAGAATTAAATTTATTTCCGATAAGATAAAATTAAGATACTTAAAAAAGAACAGCTGAGAAATATTTATTATAACTCCGATAATAAGAATGCTTTTTTTATATTTTTTCTTGCATTTTTCTAAACATATGCCCATTAAATAATTTAATAAAATATTAACGATAAATACTGTTAGATACATCGGATTATCGACTGTCGAAATAAAATAAAAAACTAAGCTGGCCAATAATATCCAGTAGTTTTTAAAACCTCTTGGCATACGATAGTAGGGGATAAAAA
>CALBGK010000049.1 GCA_937893115.1 uncultured Erysipelotrichaceae bacterium
TTTTTCGGATTCAGGCTTCAATGTCTCGATGTGGAAAACCATTTTCGGTTTATTCCGTCCGTTTTATAAATATATCGTAATACTGATTGTCTTAAATACCTTCATTGCCTTAATGGATGCTATTTTTCCATATTTAAATAAGGTCGCAATAGATAATTTTGCCAATCCTAATTACGATGTCAATCTATTTATTTTATTTATTGTCTTATATCTTGTTCTCAGTATAATCACGCCTTTATGTCATTTATTTTACTTTAAGACAGCAGGTAAGGCCGAGATGGGTTTTGCATACTTTTTAAGAGAAAAATTATTTAAGAAATTACAGTCGTTATCTTTTAATTACTATGATGTGACACCTATTGGTTGGTTAGTATCAAGAATGACTTCGGATATCGCAAGACTAGCAGAAATTGTCTCATGGTCATTTACAGAATTTGCTTGGGGCATCCCTCTGATGATCTTTTCGACTGTCATTATGCTACAAACAAATGTCACTTTGACATTACTGGTCTTGATGGTTGTGCCACTTTTAGTCATCGCTTCAATTTACTTCCAAAAGAGAATATTGAAGGCATATCGCGAAGTTAGGAAGTCTAATTCCCGTATCACTAACGCCTTTAACGAAGGCATCAATGGCGCTAAGACGACTAAGACCTTGGTTCTTGAAAAATCTAATTTTAATGAATTTAAAGAAGAAACTTCTTATATGCAAAAAGTTTCGGTCAAGGCGGCTAGACTCAGTGGTATATTTAGACCTCTAGTTCAATTCATATCTTCACTAGCTATGGCTTCTATTTTATGGATAGGAAGTAACTTAGCTTTTGATCATGTGATTGGCTTTGGTACTTTGATGATGTTTACGCAATATGCCCAACAATTCTTTGAACCAATCAGAAATATTGCTATGATTCTGCAAGATATACAGATGGCTCAGGCGAGTGGTGAAAGAATTGTACAATTGTTAAATGAAAAGCCAAGTATTGTCGATACGCCTGAAGTTGTTGAAAAATATGGTGATATCTTTAATCCTAAATATGAAAACTTTGAAAAAATAGTCGGTGATATCGAATTTAAAAATCTCGATTTCCACTATATTAGAGAGGAACCTATTTTAGAAAACTTTAATCTTAAGGTTAAACATGGTCAAACTATTGCTCTAGTAGGTGAGACAGGTAGTGGTAAAAGCACAATTGTAAATCTCTTATGTCGCTTCTATGAGCCAGTGAAGGGCGAAGTACTCATCGATGGCATCGACTATCGCAAACGTTCAATTGGTTGGCTTCATTCAAATCTTGGCTATGTCTTACAAGCACCATATCTATTTTCAGGCACTATTTATGACAATATTCGCTTTGGTTCCTTAAATGCTAGCGAAGAAGATATCATTGCTGCTAGTAAACTAGTTAATGCTCATGATTTTATCATGCAATTTAAGGATGGTTACAATACTGATGTAGGTGAGGGAGGCTCACGTCTTTCTACTGGTCAGAAACAATTGATTTGTTTTGCAAGAGCGATATTAGCTGATCCAGCTATCTTTGTCCTTGATGAAGCTACAGCTTCCATCGATACGGAGACAGAGAAAATTATCCAATTTGCCATCGAGAATATCATGAAGAATAGAACTTCTTTTGTGGTAGCTCACCGTCTTTCTACTATCGTCAACGCTGATCGTATTTTAGTTATCAAAAAGGGTAAGATAATAGAAGATGGAAATCACAATGAACTCATGAATTTAAAGGGCTATTACTATAATTTATACACTAATCAATTCAAGGAAGACCTCGAGAATCAAATTCTTAAAAAACATAGTTAATATATGATAAAATACTCTTATGAAATTAATTAAGTATATTTTGATTATTATCGCAACTATCATTGTTGACCAATTATCTAAGTTTTGGATTGTATCTAATTTCGATCTATATGAAAGTCAGACTATAATTGATGGCTTCTTATCTTTAAAATATGTGCAGAATACTGGCGCTGGTTTTAGTATTCTTGAGGGAAGAATGTTATTTCTATTGCTAGTTACCTGTATTGCCTTAATATTTTTATTGTATCTATTATTTAAATCTGATGATAAAGCTATTCTAGAGAAAGTAGCATTATCTTTAATGATAGGTGGGGCACTAGGTAATTTTATCGATAGATTGAATTTAGGTTATGTAGTAGATTTTATCGCTTGCAATATCTTTGGTTATCCTTTTCCGGTATTCAATTTAGCTGACAGTTTTTTAACTATCGGTGTTCTATTATTTATTATTTGTATTTTAAAGGAAAGTAGACATGGAAAAGCTTAATTATATTGTTGATGAAAATAATATGGGTCTAAGGATAGATATCTTTTTAAGTGATAATTCAGCTTTATCTCGCAGCAAGATACAAAAGTTAATTGCTGATGAACATGTCCTAGTTAATGGCGAAAAGACAAGAGCTAATTATCGTTTGGAACTAAATGACGAAATTAGTCTTGAATATACGATTGAAGTACCTATGGATATTCATCCTGTAAAGATGGACTTAGATATCATCTATGAAGACGATGATTTGATTGTCATCAATAAACCAAAAGGTTTGGTAGTCCATCCTGGTAGCGGTAATTTTGATAATACTCTAGTTCACGGCTTACTATATCATTGTAATTCCTTGAGCAATAGTGATGATCCGACTAGACCTGGTATCGTTCATCGC
>CALBGK010000050.1 GCA_937893115.1 uncultured Erysipelotrichaceae bacterium
TATTGATTAGCGATAGTGATGGTAATGGTATTAGAGCGACGAGTATCTTTAGTTGCATAAATATTTGCTGTTCCATTTGTAGCAGTAGCGTTTACTGTCGCATTGCCATTAGCGTCAATCGTTATAGCTGGATTATCACAAACCCAAGTTATACTACTTTCGTTAGCAGTAAGGGTGAAGGTATCACCAGGTTTAACTGTGGTAGTAGATGATTGAATGGATAGTTGTTGTTCAACATAGTATGTGCAATGCAATTCCCAACTATAGATTTCACTCTGTTTCTTTTGGTTGAATCGTAGAAAGTGAAGCTATTAGCTGGATGACTTGCATCAGCAGGAACTTCTTCGATGATGAGATTTACACCGACACCACCAACAGTTTGAGCCCATTGTTTAATTCCATCTAGGCTAGTATTTGCAGAAGGGAAGGTGATAGGGACCGTTGAGTCAGCGACATCGATAGTCTTACATACTTGATTAGAACGCATGTCTCTTGAATCATAACCATAGAAACCACATACTTCAATCTTGTCACCAGCTCTCACATCGATAGTCTCGGAATGAGTATTTTGGTTGACACTTACTGTCTTCACTTCATTGCCATTGACCTTGATAGTGGCCTTGTATCTGATTGGACCATATACCCAAGCATAATCAAATAATTTCTTGCCGGTTGCTTCGACAATGACTGAGCCATCATCTCTTTTAAGGGAAATATCCATCTCACGGCTTTCTTCAACTTCTTTGGTCTTATCTTCATCTGGATAGGTTGGCCAAGTGATAGATAAGCTATTATTTGAAGCATTTAAGCTCACATTGAATGAGTCAGCCATATCAGAGATAGTAACTTCTTCTGGATTTACTAATTGATAATCTTTAGTAGCAATTAATCCGGTGATGATATACTCTTCATTCATGCCTTCAAGTGGTGCAGCATAAGGATATGTAGCAATGATATGAGTGATAGAAGAGATGCCGTCAGGACGTGTGACAGCCTCTGGTTCACCATTCTTAGTTACATTTCTAGTCTTGATCAAATCACTTATCTTACCTTGAATATTTTGATAGTAGACACTCTCTAAAATATAGGATTGTTTTTCGGCGCTAGCTCTTTCATAGCCAATCCATGTAGCGACCGTATATTCACTAGTAGAACAGATATTCCATGCATCTTTGATAGAACCATCAGGAATACCATATTCACGACCACTTGTACCCCAGTCTGTAGTACCGGTCTTGGCATATACTGGATAATCTTCACGCAATATCTGCATCATGTTGGCATAGCCACCATTGACATTGGAATATAGTAATTGTGTTGTGAGATAAGCAGCTTGCTCCGTCAATACTTGAGTAGGAGTATAGGTAGGAGTATAAGGGCTCTTTTCGCTTTTATATTCAATTCTTTCTATTGTGTGTGGCTTTATATATTTACCGCCATTGATTAAAGCTGCTTGAGCACCAGCCATCTCAAGGGTAGAAACTGTGAGGTCAGCACCACCGATGGCGAATTGAATATTGAAGTTATCAGCTGTAACTTGCGAGAAACCCATAGAATTCATATATTCGACGACATAAGAATTAGAAGTCGCATCAATAACTTGTTGAAGAGTTTGCACAGCCGGTGTATTTAAGGAATTACCGACAGCCTCAGATAAGGTAACCTGTCCATAGAATTGACCAGTTGCATTATAGATGACATTGCTAGTGCCTGGGTAGACGATAGGTCTATCAACTAGGACATGGCTAGTAGCCCAACCTAGATTTTCAAATGCAAGGGCGTAGTCAAGAATAGGTTTGATTGATGAGCCTGGTTGCTTATACTGCTCAGTGGCATGATTTAATAATAATTCACCACCATCAGCATAATTACGACCACCTAATACACCATTGATAGCTCCTGTTTGATTGTTGACGGAGATAGAAGCTATCTCGAGGTCTTCATCTGGGAATTCAAAGCCATCGCTTGTCGGTAAGTCTTCTGATTCTTCGATATAATTTACGACGTCACCTGCTTGAATGGCATCCATCAATTCTTGCACATCTCTATCCATATATGTATAAATCTTCATTGGTACGACATATGGATCTTGATTTGTGAGTTCAATAACTTCGGATACGACCGCATCGACATAGGCTTGGTAGGCAATGCCATCACCTTCACCTGTACGACTATTTGGATCTACTAATAAATCTTCAACCTTGATAGAACATGCTAATTCATATTCTTCATCTGTGATATAACCATGGTAGTTCATGAGGTATAATACAGTATTTCTTCTAGCAGTAGCACTTTCTAAGTTATTGAATGGGTTATAGGCATTAGGGGCATTGATGACACCAGCCAGTAGCGCACTTTCAGCTAGATTTAATTCTGTAACCGATTTGCCAAAGTAGTAATTAGCAGCCTTTTCAACACCACGAATATTACGGTTACCACCAAAGTTTAATTTATTTAAGTATAGTTCGAAGATATTCTTCTTAGAGGTCATATTTTCAAGTTCCATGGCCATGAAGATTTCTTGAACTTTTCGGTTCACTTCTTTTTCAGCAGCTATACCAGCAGCATCATCGACGAAGTAAGTATTCTTAACTAATTGCATCGTGAAGGTACTACCACCTTGCGAGAAAGACATCGTCATGATATTTTCGACGATAGCCTTAGAGAAACGAGCAATATCAAAGCCGTTATGTACAAAGAAACGAGAGTCTTCGACAGCGACAAAGGCGTCGATTAAGGAATTAGGTAAGTCATCATAAGTTATATTATCTCTGATGGTCATACCTAGTTCGGCAATTACTTCGCCATTGGCATCATATATTTCGGTTGACTCCTGATTTTGGAAATCATCTAATGATACTTCTGGCTTGTCTTGCAACATAACACCGACAATTATAAGTCCGATGACGAGGATGATGACGCCAATGATGACAATGCCAGAGACGATTAAGGCCCATAATCTGACTTTGTCTACTTTACGTTTTGGCTTTTTAACTTTATCTGTCATATAAACACACTCCTATAAATTAAATGCTTCATCAATAGCCTTTATGTAATCACATGGCACCAATAGGTGGAATGCGATGGGATATCCATGCTCTTGTATCCATGAATATGGCAAAGATTTTCTAATACCACTATCATAAAAGTCAAGAAAGTCACTGGCTTTTATAAGATAGTCCTGATTATAATATGCCATACGCATTATTATGAAAGCAATAGCGCCATGATGCAAGACGCTTTTTAAATGTTTGATCTGATGGGGATGTATAGATGTGAAGGGAAAGGCGTTTTTAGAATGACATTCCTTAGCTTCAAAATCGATATACTTACCCTTGTAGATACCATTGTAATCAGTGGTGCTAGGTACTTTAAAATAAGCTTCAGTAATCTTAGCGGCACTGCGCTTGGGATAGTCGACATTTACTATCGTGACAGGTGTAGGTTTTTTGTGAATATTAGCTATATCATTATCTAGATAATATTGATTTGATTGGTTGATTTCACTTTCGAGTGACATACCTCTTCTAGATGTATCGTTGATAGCTTCTTTTTGAAAATGTTTATTTGAATTAGGATATTTCATTGCATCACCTTTCTAATTATATTATTTTAGGTTATAAAATGCTAGCAAACTAGCTGCTAGTAAGCTTATAATAGGATAAAATATCAATGCCACTTAGCTTGCATAAGTTTGATGATTGAATTAAAATTATAAGGGGAGATAATCATGAATAAATTACATTTAACAACAGAAGAAATACTAGATAAAGAATTTAACGTCGATTTTAAGGGTTATTCAGCTGCTGAAGTTGATGCTTTTTTAGATTTAGTATTAGATGATTATTATACGGTAGCCGAAAATACCGAAGAACTTCAAAATAAGATTGCTGAACTAGAAAAAGAATTAGAAAGTGCCAAAGCAAAATTAACTGAACTCGAAGGTAAACAAAAAGTTATCGATTTATCTAATACCACATCATATAGCTCAGTTGATCTCTTAAAACGTGTATCACGTCTAGAAGAAGAAGTTTTTAATAAACATTAGTTAATACTTACTTCAGGCAATCGCTGGTTTAATACTAGAGGAAAGTCCATGCTCGCACATTCTGTGATGAATGTAGTGTTTATGCTAAGTGAAAGAATAAAGTTAGGGAGCAATTGCTAACGGTTTACTCGAAAGGGTAAAAGTGGAACGTGATAAACCCCATAAGCGAGAAACCCAAATTTGGTAGGGGAACTTTGGATAGCAAATAAGAAGCGATTCCAGAGGTATCGATTTTAGATACAGATAAATGATTGCCACCTTCAAGGTACAGAACATGGCTTATGAAGTATGTAAATATATAAAGGACGCAAGTCCTTTTTATGTTAAAATGAAGAAGTGATTGGAGAGTTTCTATGAATTTACCTAATAAACTTACAATGTTTCGTATTGCTTTAGTGCCAATATTAGCACTGGTATGGTTATTTCCATATGATGAGTTCAATATCAGCTTCATCAGTTTTGAAGTGGGAAATACTTCTGTATCCTTACTAAACATTATTATTTTATTGATATTTGCAATTGCATCTTTTACTGATTTCTTAGATGGTCAAATAGCTAGAAAAAATAATCTAGTGACAACTTTTGGGAAGTTTGCTGATCCCATCGCTGATAAGCTACTAGTCAATGTCGTCTTAATCATTATGGTAGCTAAGGGCATGATACCGGTTGTACCTGTCATCCTTATGCTAGCTAGAGATACTATTGTCGATGGTTGTCGTATGATAGCTAGTCAAAATGGTGTTGTTGTCGCTGCTGGAATGCTAGGAAAATTGAAGACAGTCTTACAGATGATTACGATAATTCTTGTCTTGCTCAATAATCTACCATTTGAATTATTATATCTACCAGTAAGTGATATAGTCCTATGGTTCGCAACATTTATTTCATTGGCAAGCGGTTATTCTTATTTCATTCAATTGAAAGATTATATCTTTGAATCGATGTAGGATTTTATGAATTCAAGCTTAATAATATAGAGGAAAGGTTAAGATATATGGCAAAAGAAACAAATCGTGATCAATTATTAGATGAAACACTTAAACAGATAGAAAAACAATATGGCAAGGGTTCTATTATGCGTCTTGGCGAAAGGACAAATGTTGATGTAGACGTCATTTCATCAGGTTCTTTATCCATTGACTATTGTTTAGGTGTTGGTGGATTTCCTAGAGGAAGAATTGTAGAAATATATGGTCCGGAATCAAGTGGTAAGACGACATTAGCTCTACATGCAATAGCAGAATGTCAAAAAAAGGGTGGCAAGGCTGCTTTTATCGATGCTGAGCATGCCATTGATCCTCGCTACGCTAAGGCTTTAGGTGTCGATGTTGATGAATTGATTCTTTCACAGCCTGACTCAGGCGAACAGGCCTTAGAAATCACTGAAGCTTTAATTAAAAGCGGAGCTATCGACTTAGTAGTTATCGACTCTGTTGCCGCATTAGTTCCACAAGCTGAATTAGATGGCGAAATGGGTGATGCCAATGTTGGCTTGCATGCTCGTCTCATGTCTAAGGCGATGCGTAAATTAGCCGGGGCTATGAATGCCAATAATTGTACAGCTATCTTTATCAATCAATTGCGTGAGAAGGTTGGCGTCATGTTTGGCAATCCAGAGACGACAACAGGCGGTCGAGCATTAAAATTCTATGCGACCATCCGCATTGAGGTTAGAAAGTCAGAAGCGATTAAAAATGGTAGTGATATCATCGGTAATAAAGTTAATATCAAGGTCGCTAAAAATAAAGTCGCTCCACCATTCAAGAGCGCCCAAGTCGATATCTATTATGGTGAAGGAATATCTCATGTATCAGAAGTTATCTCTTTGGGAACCGAACTTGAAATCATCGATAAGGCGGGTGCTTGGTTCTCCTATAATGGCGAAAAGATAGGTCAAGGTAAAGAAGCGGTTCGTGCTTATCTATTAGCTAATCCTCAAGTCGATGAAGAAATCACACAAAAAATTAGAGAAAAGTTATTCCCTGAACATGATACTAAAGAAGAAAAATAAATTTAGATAAGTTTATATTTAGCTAGGGTTTATCTCTAGCTTTTATAGTTATCTAGTTCATCACTAAATTTTCTTATTCTTGTGAAAGAGCTTTAAATCTTTTATAATGTATGAGAAGGAAGTCTTCACAATTAAGTTAATATAGGAGGTAAGAATTATGGATAACCCACTTACTTCCATTATATTTGGTTTACTTGGACTTGCTATTGGTATCTGTATCATGTTGTTGGCAAGTCGCATGGGATTAAATCGAGATAAACAAAAAGCAAAATTAGTATTAGAAGAAGCGGAAAACAAAGCTAAAAACACAATTAAACAAGCAGTTTTAGACGGAAAGACACAAGTCTATGACTTGAAGTTACAGGCTGAAAAAGAAATAAAAGAACGCCGCAATGAATTACAAGATTTTGAAACTAAATTAATGCGTAGGGAAGATTCATTAAATTTTCGTGATGAAACAATGAATCAAAAAGAAAAAAAGCTCGATGAAAAACTAAAGAAAGCTGAAGAAAAAGCTTTACAACTAGATAAAATGGAAGAAGAATTACAATCGCGAATTGATGGGCAAATCGCACTATTAGAACATGTATCTTCAATGTCACAAGAAGATGCTAAGAAAGAACTCATGGAAGTAGTAGAAAAGAAGATGGCCAATGAGGTCGCTACCTACATCCATGAACAAGAAGAAGAGGCTAAGGCTCGTGCTCAGGATATGGCACGTGAGATTATCGCTACAGCCATACAGAGATATTCACAAGAAGAGACCATCGATCGCACAGTCTCGGTTGTCGCTTTACCTAGCGAAGAGATGAAGGGGCGTATCATTGGCCGAGAGGGAAGAAATATCAGAGCTATTGAACAGGCTACTGGTGTCGACTTAATTATTGATGATACACCAGAAGCTATCACAGTTTCTTGTTTCAATCCGATTAGAAGAGAAATCGCTAGACTTTCTCTAGAGACTTTGATTCGTGATGGGCGCATTCAACCAGGTCGTATTGAGGACGTTGTCAACAAAGTCACTAAAGAGATTAATGATACTATTCAAAAAGCTGGTGAAGAAGCTTGTTTCAAACTACAAATCGGTAAGATGGATAGAGAATTAGTAAATATGGTCGGTAGAATGAGATACCGTTACTCATATGGCCAAAATGGTCTTGAACATTCTATGGAAGTAGCCTTCTTATCAGGTATGATGGCTGCCGAATTAGGACTTAACCAATCTTTGGCTAAACGTGCTGGACTCTTACATGATATCGGTAAGGCTGTTGACTTTGAAGCTGATGGCACCCATGTAGAATTAGGCGCTAAGTTAGCTAAGAAACATGGTGAGAATGATATCGTTGTCAATGCGATAGAATCACATCATGGCGATGTTGAGCCTAAGTCATTAATTGCTTATCTAGTTGCAGCGGCAGATACTTTAAGTGCTGCTCGACCAGGTGCGAGATATGAAGGCATTGAGAATTATATCAATCGTCTTGAATCATTAGAGAAGATAGCGACTGACTTTGAAGGTGTCGATAAAGCCTTTGCCATCCAAGCTGGTAGAGAAGTTCGTGTCATGGTAGTACCAGAAAAAGTCAATGATGCTAAGTGTCATATGATAGCTCGTGAGATTAAAGACCGCATTGAAAAAGAACTCACCTATCCAGGACAGATCAAAGTTACTGTTATTCGAGAATTGCGCGCTAATGAATTAGCTCGTTAATGAGAATACTATTTATTGGCGATATTGTCGGTCGACCAGGCCGCGATATCGTCTTTGCTTCTTTAGATAAACTTAAAAAAGATTATCATATCGATTTTACAATCGCCAATGGAGAAAATAGTGCGCATGGTAAAGGCATTACTTCAAAGATTTATCACCAGTTTATTGATGCCGGTATCGATTGTATAACCATGGGTAATCACAGTTTTTCTAAAAGCGAAATAATTGAATCTTTAGATAGTATGGATCGATTAATCGTTCCTCACAATCACATTAAACAAGTAGGTGTCAGCGCTAGAGTATTTGACATTGATGGCTTTAAATTATGTGTTTGCAATATCTTGGGTGAAGTATTCATGACTGAAGTCACCTGTTCGCCATATGTGGCCATGAATGATATTTTATCCAAGTATCCTAATGCATCTTTTCTAGTTGACCTTCATGCCGAAGCGACTAGTGAGAAGATATTATTTGCTCACTATTATAAAGATAAGGTCATTGCCACATTAGGCACGCATACCCATGTGCAGACAGCTGATGAAAGACTTATTGGCAACGAGGCTTATATCAGTGATGTTGGAATGTGTGGCGCCTATGATAGCATTATTGGCCGTGATATCGATGAGATGATAAACAATCGCATCAAAGCTGCAAATACTCGCTTTACTGTCGCTAGTGGTGCTGCTCAACTTTGTGCTTGTGTAGTTGATATTGATACCGAAGAAAAGAAGGCAGTTTCTATTACAAGAATTCAAATTAGACCAGAGTCATCGTAAGATGACTTTTGTGTTATGATGGAAAAGGGACTAAACCATGAAAAATTATGATGTATTAATTGTTGGTGGAGGTATAGCTGGTTTAATGTCAGCTTATCGCTTAATCACAGAAAGACCGGATTTAAAAATATTATTGATTGAAAAGGGCAAAGAGATTAAAAAACGTCAATGTCCTATTATCACTAAGAAGACTAGTAGCTGTCTAAAGTGTAAACCTTGTGCCATCATGGAAGGTTTAGGTGGAGCAGGTGCTTTTTCAGATGGTAAATATATTATCTCTAATGAATATGGTGGATGGCTTCCAGACTTTATGGATGGTGAGGAAGTGCTTAGATATATTCATATGGCTGATGATATCTTGATGAGCTTTGGCGCGACCAAGGATGTCTATATGCCTGATGATGAATTAAAACTTGAATGTCTT
The DNA here is from genome assembly GCA_937893115.1 of uncultured Erysipelotrichaceae bacterium. GTDB lineage: Bacteria > Bacillota_I > Bacilli_A > Erysipelotrichales > Erysipelotrichaceae > CALUZH01. The sequence continues at coordinate 8,971 of CALBGK010000050.1, forward strand.
CGTCATGATCTCCTCATGCAGCAAGCTATAGTTAAACACTTAGGAACCGATGCCAACTTTAATACGATGAATAATCTCATCGACTTTCTTTTAGAACATATTGAAGTATTAACGATGTCTAGAGTGGTTGATATCGATATAGCTTCTCATGAAGTTACTTATGCGCAATATTCTAATGAATATGTCGTAAGGAGTGAAAATATCTTAATCGCCGTCGGTAGAGCGGGAGCTAGAGATTTCAAGTTGTGGTGCGAGAAAAATAATATCCCACTCAAGAATAATCAAGTGGATATCGGTGTTAGAGTAGAACTTCCTTGGACGATATGGAAGCATTTCTCTGCTAGGATATATGAACCAAAGATACTCTATCGCACTAGTTTATATCATGATAGTGTTCGCATGTTCTGTTTTAATGAAAAGGGCCATGTGGTAACAGAAAATACCGATGGTATTTTGACGGTCAATGGTCATTCTTTTAAGGATGAAGCCAAGAAATCACAAAATTCT
>CALBGK010000051.1 GCA_937893115.1 uncultured Erysipelotrichaceae bacterium
AAATCTTTTTATCATTAATGATATTATACAAGACTTTGTAGATATCTTGATAAAAACTGTTTAGTTCGTGGATTTTGCGGATTAGTGAAGATATCATTGGCACTTCCTTGTTCTGCTATAATACCTTGGTCCATGAAGATGACACGGTCAGAGACATCTTTGGCAAAAGCCATCTCATGGGTTACAACTATCATGGTCATTCCTTCTTTAGCCAAAAGCTTCATAACTTCTAAGACATCGCCTACCATCTCTGGGTCTAGAGCGCTAGTAGGTTCATCAAAGAGAATAATTTCTGGTCCCATGCACAAAGTTCTAGCGATGGCTACACGTTGTTTTTGACCTCCAGACAAGGTCTTGACCTTGGCGTCCTTAAATTGGTCCATACCTACTTTCTTTAAGTAGTACATAGCTTTTTCATTTGCTTCTTGTCTCTTGATATTTAAAACCTTAGTTTGACCTATGGTACAGTTGTCTAAGACATTTAAATTATTGAAGAGATTGAAGTTTTGAAAGACCATCCCAACCTTTAAACGATACTTATTGACATCAAAGTCTTTATCGAGAATATTCTTACCATGGAATAGGATTTGACCACTGCTAGGTACTTCTAATAAGTTAATAGATCTAAGTAGGGTGGATTTACCACTGCCTGGTGAACCGATAATGGTTAAAACTTCCTTGGGATTTAAGGTGAAATTGATATCTTGAAGAACTTCTAATTGACCAAAGTTCTTTTTTAAATTTTTAACTTCTAATAAAGTATCCATGTCTTCTCCTAACTACAAAAATCGATATGTGAGTTATCATCACTCCAATGCTTTTCAATCTTATTGAGTATGAAAGAAGCGACAGATGTGAGTATTAGATAGAGAACAGCTGAAATCAAATAAGTTTCAATAAAACGCATATTGCTTCCAGCGATAGACATAGTTTGGAAATATAATTCTGTTACCTGCAAGACATTGAGCATAGAGCTATCCTTGATATTGACTATCAATTGGTTGCCGATAGAAGGGAAGCTATTTTGAATGGCTTGCGGTATGATGATATAAAACATAGCTTTAAAATGATTCATACCAATACTCTTAGCGGCTTCCATTTGTCCCTTATCAATTGATTGAATACCTGAACGAATTATTTCGGCCATGTAGGCACCGGTATTTACTGATATGATGACAAGTCCAGCTTCTTGTGCTGTCCAATGGATAGCATTGCGCAATAAGTAGTATAAGAAGATGGCTTGTATCATCATTGGGGTGCCTCTAAATACCCAAATATAGAATCTGATCAGAAGATTTAAGGCCTTCTTTAAGATTTTGATGATGACAGAATCATTATCATTAATCTCAATAGTTCTAAGACCACCGACAATTAAACCGATGATAAATCCAAAGATAGTACCGACTAGGGCAAAGATGACGGTCATGTATATACCGTGCAAAAACATTGGCCAGTTGGTAATTAAGATATCTATTAAACGATTAAAATCTATGCTCATAATTAGTTAGCGGCTGGCTGATTATTGACAGCTAAAGCCATCCATTCAGCTCTAGTCTCTTCGCTTATAGAACTTAGTGCTTCTTGAACACTGTTGTAGAATTCACTGCCACGGCTTCCTTCTTTTAAACCAATAGATACAGTTGTATCACATTCAAAGCCTTTACCTTCTTCAAATTCGACGATAGCTAAATCGCTATTGGCATTAACTACACCTGTAGCTACAGCCATTTCTGCAGTGATGCCATCGACATCGCCATATTGTAAAGCTAAGATCATTTCAGGATAAGTCTGTTTAGGAGTTACGTGATTAACACCTTCGATTTGATCGATGACATCATCATAGTTAGTTCCTAATTGGCCGACGATATTCTTGCCAGAGAATTGTTGGATATCAGTATAAGTAGCTTCTTCAGAGCCAGCTCTTACGATCATGATCATGCCATGAGAATCATAATATGGATCAGTGAAGTCGATGCCTTCTTCTCTGTCTTCATTAGCTGTCATACCAGCTATGATGGCATCAATTTCACCAGTTTGTAAGGCTGGGGTTAAACCATTCCAAGAAATCTTTTTAATCACTAATTCCTTACCTAGTGATTCAGCTATGCTTCTAGCTACCATGACATCATAACCATCACAATAGCCGCCATCGATAGCTACACTAGTCTCAGTTGGTTCAGAAACTTGATAATTAAATGGGGCATAGGCACATTCCATACCTACAGTAAAAGTGTCGCTTGTGTCTTCTGTTTCAACAATAGTATTTTCATTACTATTTGAACCACAAGCAGTCAGACATAATAATGTAATTAACGCAATAGCAATCTTTTTCATGTTTACCTCCTGTGCTATAGATAAAATAAAATCATACGCTACAACGTATGATTTCTAATTCTATCCGTTATAGCACCTCTACAATCAAGTAGGAGTGTTATAGGTATTTCCTATAACCCCATGAAAATAATATGCCTATTACCTTCATTCGGCGGTGGTTGCCTTTCTGCTTCCTCATCGTGTGCCCACTTAGAAGTATACTAATCTACACCGCTACCTCTATATGACTTTATTTAATGTCTATATTATTGAGATATAGAAGAGATTTGTCAAGACTTTTATCATGTTAAAATAGTATTTCACTTTAAAATATTTAAAATCTATATAAATAGGAAATATAAAATTTTATCATTTTTTTAATTAAATAATGCGACGCAGTTTTATTTATAACTCGAAATATAATCTTAAATTGCTAAGTGAAGATGTAAAGAGAATAAAGACACAAAATCATATGCCATAAGATAGTTCCGATTAATCAATTTAAAAAAGATTTAAAATTGGTGTTTAATAGAGGATACAATATAGCTCTTATAAAGGATATTTATATGATTAAAGCTATCTAATTAGATTAAAGAAACTCATAAAAGTATCTATTGTAATTTGATAAAAATATGATAAAATAATGCAGATATAACGAAAGGGGATCATATGAATAAGTATTCACTTTTATCCATGGATG
>CALBGK010000052.1 GCA_937893115.1 uncultured Erysipelotrichaceae bacterium
AGATTATCTCTTGCTGAACTGAGGTGCACGACGTGCAGCTTTGAGACCGTACTTATTGTTTTTAGATAAGATATTGATCATAGCCTGCAATAAAGGCTGGTATATTGCATTAAATCCAAAAAATACGACATTCAAAGTTATGAATGGTATTACATCATCCAATATCACGATACATAGCATCATTATAAAACATATAAATAATACTGGGATGATCGTTTTGACAATGTTTGTCTTTTTCATTAACACAACACAAATGGTTGAATTAGCAATCAAGGTAACTATTCCGACTCCCGCTTTCAACAAACCATTATAACTTGGTGGAAAGCCATATTGATCTTTGATGAAATAATTAAAACATTGTTCATAACAAGTGCTTGCAAAGCTGGTCAAAACACAGACCATTAAGAAACAGGCGATCATTGCTGTTATGATTTCTCTTGAATCTAATATAGCTTTAAATGGATTGGAATTTTTGATCACTTCTTTCAAGACAAATGTTTCGTTGCTATTTTTATCACCCATGAAAAGCAGATACAATACGCCGATCAAAGCCAGGCCTACTACCTGAGCTAAAAAAGTAAATGAAATTGAAACATCACCTAAAAAGCCGCCTATCATATAACCGAAAGCCGAAAAAATAGCGCTCAATGTTACACTGGTAGCTAAGTTCTGACTTTTTTTATCATCATCAGAATTATCTATGATGTACAAAATATTACAGACCGAAATACCACTGATGAATGTGCCGCCCACTAGCCTGGCTATTATTATTCCTAGCTCTGTAGTAGAAGAACCGAATAAAAACTGAGCAAATGAATATCCAAAAAAACAATAGCCAGCTGTTTTAGCGACACCAATACTTTTGCTAACTTTGCCCCAAAAAGGAGAAAATAGAAAATTTGTTATCGCCATGCAAGCAAAAGCTACGCCAAACATATAATTGTTTAGGCGTAGATTTTGAATGAATGTCGGAGTTATAGGATGAGCAAAATTAGCGACTAATGAGTACAGGACAATCATGATAAATAATCGATATATTGATATCCTTTTCATGCCTATACCTATTTAATGATATGGAATTTTTCTTGTCTATTTGCTAAATAATAAGTTTTGCCACCAGTGAATAATACATCAGTTTCAGCTCCGAATGTCAAAGTCACATTCCAGCTTTTAACTTCGCATTTGCAGTTTAATTCAAGCGAATATGCTGTATCATCATACATCGGATAGTCTCCACAGCCTGGTACACCATTTTGCATATCCCACAATCCAATCGTAGGACCGGCTCCATGACCATGAAAACCGATAGGGTGGGTATAAACACAAGGAACAATTCCCTCTTTTCTGGCTTGTTCAAGAGACAGAGCCAAAATTTCATTGCCAGTTCTTCCTGCCTGGAAATTGGAAATAGTAATATCCTGCAATCTATTCACCGTTCTCATAACTTCCTTGAGTTCTTCAGGCACATCATCTTCACCATTTTTAAGAACATAGGCATTCTCTTGTGTATCGGTACAGAGGCTCAAATATCTAAATCCTACATCACAATTGTGGCAACCTCCTCAACTTCACCGATACCAGCTCTTCTGATCGAAACTTCAAAATCAAACCAAGGCTGTAATCCTAACTCAACGCATTTTTCTAACATAAAGTATTTGACATCAGCATTAGTAGTCACTCCTGGCAATACGACTTTTGAGCTAAAGGCATCAGCTATCAATTGATGAGCTATCTCCATAATGCCATTATAGGCATCCATTTCTTCTGGAATTCTTGTCTCTAAATAACCGACGCAGACATTCTCAGCACTGACAACTTTGTCCTTCAATTCTTCGTCCAGAGAATCCATGATCTGTTCATAAAGGTTATGTGATAAACCATCAGCAAACGCAAAAGTGTTTGAGTAGTTTAATCCTATTTTATTCGGATTGCATTGTTTAAGCATTCTGTTCAAACATTCCATCTGTGTTTCTGCTCCATCATCTTCAGACCATCTAGATCCCTTGCGATTGAGCCAAACTGATTCATACAGATCATCTAATCCCACATTTGGTCTGGTTAACGCATATCTTTTGACCTCATTTCCTTCTAGATGAAACAACAATATGGTCAGACGACGAGCGGTCATCATTGCGCATGGAACTAAATTCTTAAGCATCGGATCTTCGTTGTATTCACGACAAGCAACTACCCATGTATCTATTCCGCTGCGTTTCATAACTTTAGGCAAAACGTTATCCAAACGTTTCTTCAACCATGAATCTAATAATTCTTCCTGCTTACGATAAGGAAGTATTTTCTTTTTAAGTTCATTTACATTAGCCATACTATCTCCCCCTTAAATAACAAAATCTCCATGCTCCATGATCACAATTTTCTGACCGTCAAAAGTTATGCCGACAACTTTGGTCTCTGGTGTACCGATCATGAAGTCATTGTGACTTGTCGAAACATTTACGCCGTGTGCAAGTAATTCTTCTTCGCTCATTGAAATTCCATTTTTGATATTACTTGAAAAACTTTGACCGAAAGCTAAATGACAAGCAGCGTTTTCATCGATCAGACCATTATAGAAAATCTTGTTCATCTGTTTGATTGGCGACATCTTGCTGACTAGCGCAACTTCTCCTAGTCTTCTGGTCGTCTCATTTTTAAATAGAGCATCTCTCAATAGTTCTTCGTTGTTGCTGGCGTGGCAGTCAACAGCTTTTCCATTTTCGAAAGTGATGGAGAAATCTGTAACAAGTTTGCCAGACATCATCAAAGGAAATGACGCATAAGCGATGCCGTTTACTGTGTTGAAATCAGGATCGGTAAATATCTCTTCAGTAGGCATGTTTGCGACATAGGGTTCGCTCACCTTGCTAGAGCCCATATCTGCAGCACTGGTCCAGATATGATCTTTGACTAGATCCATAGTTATATCGGTACCTAGTTCACTTGTTATGTGAAGGGATTTAAAATTATAATCATTTAATTTAGAAGAAACTTTTGACATTTCCTCACAATGTTTTTGCCAATTTTCAACTGGATCACTTTCTTCATCTACTCTCATCATGGTGCAGATATCGTCTTCCAATTTCTTTAAAGCATCTTCGTCGCTTAAATCAGGGTATACTGATCTAGCCCAATTTAAGCTAGGATATGCTGTTCCGGTCCATTTAAGCGTACCGGCATGGATATATTTTCTTACCACATTTCTAAGTTCATTAGAAGCAAAGTTTTTCGCTAATAATTTCTCTGAAGGAACATCATTATTCAAAGTCGGATAACTGCAATTGATTCCCATCTGTACACTATCCTGTTTTAAATAATAATCCAGTGATTCTTTTTTCCATTCCGGAACCTCTTTTAGAACTTCTGCTTCACAATTTTTAGCACGTAGATGTTCAACTTCCGGATCTTCTAGATGCAAAACAACATCTTTTGCCCCTAATTCAAAGGCTAATTTTGTCACTTCACGAACTAAGGGCAAAGCATCGGTACTGGCTTGTAACACCAATACTTGTCCTTTTTGAATATTGACACCAATTCTTAAAAGCGCTTTTGCTAATTTCTCTAATCTAAGTTGATTCATCTATCATCTTTCTCCATTTCTTTCAATACGATCTCTTTGATTTCTCTGACGGCCTTTTCTGGATCTTCATTTGACACCACGTTGTTAAATAAAGGCGCTATCTCCATATCCATCTTGGCTTTATTTATTCTTCTTTGAGCACTTGCTTCATCATCGCCATAGAGCTCATAAATCTGTTTTTCCAATTGTTCCAAAGATGCTGGCATGACAAATACGGCAATGCTTTCTGGCATATTCAGTTTAATAGCACCCACACCCTGAGCCTCAACTTCAATCAGGACATTTTTACCCTTCGATACCAGAAAATCTACTTGCTGTTTTGGAGTTCCATAATAATATCCATTGAATTCAGTGTATTCTAAGAGTTCTTTGTTCTTGATAGATTGAGCAAATTCTTTATGGCTGACAAAATAATAATCCTTTCCATCTTTTTCTCCTTCTTTGGGAGGTCTTGTAGTTTCGGAAATGGAATAGAATAATTTAAGGTCAGGATCTTTCAAAAGAAGTTCTCTAATCGCTCCTTTTCCGACAGAGCTGGCACCGCTTAAAACCACAACTATACCCTTTGACATATAATTCTCCTTTATTTTGCTTCACTTATTACTTTACACAATAATTTATAAGTACGATCGAAGCTTTCCAGATTGAGCTTCTCATCAGGCGTATGGCATCCAGATGCCTTAGGACCCATCGATATAATATCCATTCCGCCAACAAGATTATTGAATACTCCACACTCACAGCCACCATGACCTGCTACAGTTTTTAATTCTTCATCATATATCTCTTTGACACATTTTTTGTAAATCTCTCTCATGGTAGATTCTTCCTTGAAATTCCATCCAGGATATCTCGCTGAAGTTGTTACGTCAAATCCCAGACGACCGGCTAAGGTTTTCAGAATTCTGATCAGATTATCGATACCGCTCTCAATAGCGCTTCTTACCGATACAGTTATTTTTACTTCTTCATCATCGGTAGTCACTACCCCTAAATTTAAAGAAGTTAATGTCAATCCTTCGATCGCCATAGAACGATGCTGAAAACCATTAGGCATCAAATAAGTATAATCTATTAATTCTTCACTGGTCTTATGATCAGCTTTTTTAACTGCAGGTTCTAGTTTCTCCAGAATTGCGTTGAAGCCTGCATCAGAAAATTCAAGTTCAATCTTTATATCTTCGATACTTTTTTCGACTGAAGATTGGATAGCTTTAAAATCGGTTTTACTAGTAAATACGATATCTGCTTCACGAGGAATAGCGTTATCTTTTAAACCGCCATCATAGCTGACGATCTGCACATCAACACCTTGCAACATGGCCTCTTTGATTATTCTGGCAACTAATTGATTGGCATTGCCCTTTTCTTTGTGAATTTCACCGCCTGAGTGTCCTCCTGATAACCCTCTTACGCCCAGTTTATATGTAGGATCGCTGTTTTCTTCCATCGTTAGTTTTTTAACTAAATTAACTTGGCATCCACCAGCACTTGATACGCTGGTTACGGTTTCTCCGCCTCCATCAAGAGAGATCATGCGACGTCCTTTAACATCCTCTGCCTTGATATACATAGAACCGATCAGGCCTATCTCTTCCTGAACTGTGAAGATACATTCCAAAGCTGGATGATTCAAGGTTTTATCCTCCAAAATAGCTAGCATATATGCTACTCCGTGGCAATCATCTGCACCTAGGGTCGTCCCTTTGGCTTTCAACCATCCTTCATCATCGACATACAGACGAAGGGGGTCCTTTTCAAAATCCAGATCACAATCTTTATTTTTCTCACAAACCATATCCAGATGTGCCTGAATGACAAGAGGTTTAAAATCTTCATAGCCTGCACTTGCTGGCTTGTAAACGATGACATTATACATTTCGTCCTGTTTGTACTGATAACCCAGTTTTTTAGCCAGTTCTACTACATAGTCACTCAGGGCCTTTTCGTTTAAAGAACCATGAGGAATCCTAGTTGTCTCCTTAAAAAAGAAACGTGGTCGATTAGTAATTTCAAATTCCATATTTTACCTCCTGCTATTTAAGATGGGTTTCCATCCAACTTGTAATTTCGTACAATCTGCGAGATCTATGAAGAGGTTTTCCACTTCTTGATAGCTCATGATTTTCTCCTTTAAAACCAACCAATCTGCTTTCAATTCCTCTGCACTTCAATACCGTATACATCTGTATAGCTTCCGGAATCGGACAGCGGTAATCTTCGGTTGACTGTATGAACAGTGTTGGCGTAGAAACATTGTTTGCATATTTCAACGGGGACATATCCCACAGCTCTTCTTGGCAATTGTATAAGTCTTCAAATTCCTGTTCAATCGGAAAATCGATGCCATAATCACTCGCGCACACTTCCGTTATCCAGTTGCTGATCGATCTTTGACTTGCTGCACATTTAAATCTGTCCGTATGTCCGATTATCCAGTTGGTCATATATCCACCGTATGAACCTCCGGTCACACCTAAACGCTTTGCATCGATTGATGGATATATCTTTAAGACTTCATCAACAAAATCCATCAAATCTTCATAATCTATCTTGCCAAAATTCTTTCTCAGATCTGCGAATGCATTTCCTTTGCCATCAGAACCTCTTGGATTACAAAAGAATACAAAGTAACCCAGATTTGCCCAATATTGCATCTCATGATAAAACACTGTTCCATAATTGGTCTTAGGACCACCGTGAATGTCCATGATGGCAGGATATTTTTTATTCGGATCATAGCTATAAGGTTTTAGCACCCAGCCAATTATTTCGTTTTCTTTTTTAACAACTACCCGTTCAGGAACGGCTACATATTTATCTTTCAGCACTTCTTCATTTAAAGAAGTAATTTGTTTAAGCTCATTATTATCGAACTCATATATTTCCTGCAATTTCTGATCTTTCATACCAATCAGATAAATCTTCTTTCCATCAACAAGCAGATCGTCACAAGATCCTTTAAAATCAACAACTGTCGATAGACCATCTTGAGTTAATTTCACGATGATGCTCTGCTCATCGCTGCTAGTAATAAAATAAGGAACGCCATCGTTTTTAAAGAAATTTTTGGTTTTTCCATAACGGCAATCACTTCCCAGACTGTTATGCATAGAATACTCATTATCACACATCAGTTCCATCTTGCCATCTTTCAGCCAATAGAATTTACCGGCTTCCATAGCACCATACTCAAGCGCAAAAGTTCCTAAGACAACGACTTCACCTTTCATGAAGAATACTTTATAGATTTGCATTACCTCGTTGAATTTTGTTTCGGTTTCATCACTTAAAATATCATATTGCCATACATGGCTCCATTTGCCTTTAAAAGTGGTATAGTCCACGCCCGAATACACCAATTTACCATCATCGATATCGTAGCTTTCGACATCTATAGTATTTTTAACGATGTTTTTAATTTTCTTAGTTTTTTTATCTATCAAGAATAGCGTCGTTCTGTTTCCGTTGATGATTCCTTCGCCATTAAAGAAAAAAGGATACTCATCAAAAATCAGATAATCTTCATCTTCTTTTCTTTTCTTTAGATATGCTTTCTTATCTTCTTCAGACAATTCATGATAATCAGGACAAGCTTGATTGATAGTAGCTTTGACCAAATAAAAGTCATCGTTAAAATCTTTGATATCGCTAACATTCAATGGTAAATTAAATGCCGGCTCTTCTTTACCGCTGACTAGATCAAGTTCAAAGAATTCTGTACGAATATCTTCTTCACCTTCACTGTTCCTGATTACCAAAACCTGATCATTGTCCAAAAGAAAATATGAGAAGCTCTTTTCAAAAGGAGTCGTGAAAACTTCGATGTTTTTGGTGCTGTCATAAACATGTAGTCTCTGCTTATAAGCGTTGTTTTGAATATCGCTCTTTGTTTCTACAAAAAAGTATTTTTTACCATCTTTGCTCAATTGTAAATTTGATAAAAAACTATAATTATGAAAATCGTCCTGTTTAATTGTTTCCATGCTTCCTCCTTTTAGATTCTGATCAGAATTAATTCCTGCTGAGGTTCAACAAGCCATTCTGTACCATTTTCTGTGATGACCACATCTTCCTCGATGCCAATCTTTCCCCATTTAGTTTTGATACTAGGCTCAATGGTAAATACATTGCCTACTTTTAATGGAGTATCGATCAATTCTTTCTTATTGTATCTAGGTCTTCTATTAGCTAAGATGGTGCCGCCGTCATGAGTCTGATGACCCACCTGATGTCCTAGCGCAGCATTCCATGAATCATACCCTTCATCAACGATCTTATGTCTTGCGATCTGATCGACTTGAAATCCCGTAACCCCAGCTTTCATGAATTCTTTAGCTTCTCTTACTGCATCTCTGACAAGATAAAAAGCTTTCTTAACCTCTTCAGGTGCATCGGTTTCGTTTTCTTTTAATACATAGTACATTCTTTGGATATCTGAACAATAGCCATCTTTGCTGACACCGTAATCAATATTGATCAAATATCCTGGAACGATAGGTGTAGAGATGATTCCCATGTGACCAGCAGGAACATTAGGATCAACGCTTACTCCCGGACATTGGCTATCTGCCCATGACATGCCATAACCTTCTTGATATGCCACATCATGTAAATAGTTAAAAATGTCTAAAGAACTTGTATTTTTGGTGCAAATGTCCGGTACGCTTCGCAAGTACTTATCTGCTTTGATGGCACAATGACTGATCTTTTCGATCTGGCTTGATGTTTTTCGCCCTCTTACATCATTTACGATGGGAAATGAACTAACTGTTTCTATTTGGAAATCTAACTTTGAAAACACTGCTTCCAATCTTTTGTACATCCCTAAGGTCAAACCATCTGCCGCTGAATCTGTACTGCTATAATTCAACGCTAAAGTGTGAGGTCTTATCTTATTCAGCACTTTCAATATTTCTTCATCTAAATCTTTGTGGTATTTATAAGCTTCATCTACACCCGATATTCTGGTATAAGTTTCATGATCGAGTGGCGAAACAATAGCAATAAATTTTTCCTGAGTAAATATCAAAGCAGTGTCGATAATGAAATCTATATCTCCAAGTACCGGGAGAATAGGTTCGCTCTTCATGATGCTTTCTCTACCAATTATCAACCAAGCATCGATTTGATTTTCTTTTAATGCTTGATAAATAATAGGCAATTTCTCTTTATCAATATTCATGCAGCCAGTATCCTTTCAAATAATGATGATAAGCATGGGACTAATAAAGTCCCATGCAAATAGTGTTAAATATTATTCCGGAACGTGTACGTACCAGAAGATGTAGTTTGCTTGTGGAGAACCTAATTGACCTGTTGTTCCAGCCTTCTTCAAACATACGTTCTTATAACTGAATAAAGGAATTGTATAATACTGTTCACCGACTAAATAAGCTTCTGCGTCATGAAGCGCATCGATACGTTCAGCTCCTTCAAGTGCATTTGTATCTTCGATCATCTGATCATATGTTGAATCGCCCCATGTAGGTGTTGCCTGGTAAGAACTTAAAGCCATATCCAAGAATGTACGAGGGTCCATATAATCGGCACTCATCGCATTACGAGCTAGTTCAAATAATCCATTTGTTCTGTCATCAAAGAATGTTCTTATTTCACCAGTCTTCAAGGTTAGCTCAACATTTGCTTTGGCAAGTTCTGATTTTAAAACTGCTGCTACAGTATCGTGCATAGTGCTCTGATTGTAGTAGTAAGTTAATTGTAAAGGATTTGATTCATCATATCCTGCTTCAGCCAATAGCTGTTTAGCTAGTTCTAAATCATAGCCAACCAGATCTCCGCCTTCTTCTCTGAAATCACCATTGTTGCCGGCAAATCCTGGAGGAACAAGGCCGTATAAAGGTGTGTAAACATCACCAGCATCTAAAGCGGTAGTGATTTGTGAACGATCGATTGCATAGTTTAATGCTTTTCTTACATTAACATCTTTTAAGGCTTCATTAGCTCCGCCAACATCAGATGAGTTGATATTGACAAAATAATTTAGAACTGAATCGATTGCTTCATACTCTGGCTGACCGTGATACATATTGTAAACAGTTGTAGCATCAACACTTGTAGCGAAATCAATTTCACCAGTCTGGAATGCCATCAGTTGAGCATCCATATCTTCCATAGACTTAGCAACCATCTTTTCAACGACGATTTCTTTATCGCTTTCATTTACAAAGTATTCATTTCTTTCCATTACAACTTCACTTGCTCTATCGATAGAAGTCGGATGGAAAGGCCCATTAGTAGGAACAGTGGTATCATCAGCCCATGTCATATCACCGTCTTTAACAAATTCTTCACGAACCGGATAGAATACTCCTGCAGGCAATAAGGCAGTAAAATAAGGCATTACTTTCTTGAGAGTAATTTCAATCGTAAAATCATCAACAGCTTTAATTCCCAGACCAAATGAGTCCATTTCAGCTGTAGGTTTATTCTCACAAATGTCCGCATTCAATACATTATCAGTGATAAAGAATGAATATGTCGATTCAGCTGAACCTAAATTAACGGCATGTTTCATTCCGTATACGTAGTCAGCAGCAGTTACTTGTTGACCGTCAGACCAGTAATTGTTTTCACTTAATTTGAAAGTATATACAAGACCATCTTCGCTCACGCTATATTCAGTACATGCTGCATTCACTAAAGATCCATCCTCTCCGATATAGAACAATGGAAAGTAAATCTGATTCAATATATACGCTGTAACGCTATCAGAGGCAACAGCTGGATCAAGATATGTTGGTTCACCTCCTACAGCGTATGTAAAAGTTGTTTGATAGCTGGTCTCTGTTGCGGTAGAACCGCTATCTGAAGGTTCTTTCCCATCATTGCCACAAGCAGTTAATGAAAATGTCATTAAAACCGCAAGCAATGTAAGAAATAATTTTTTAATTTTTTTCATATTTTCTATTCCCCTTTCTATTTTTCATATAAGAAACATGAAACCAAGCGATTACCGACCTGGATAGGCTGAGGCAATTCTCTGCTACATCTTTCAGTAGCCTTAGGGCATCTTGTTGCAAAAGGGCAGCATACTGGAGTATTGATTGGTGAAGGTATTTCTCCTTCAAGAACAATACGCTTTTTATCCTTTGCTATATTTGGATCCGGAATCGGAATCGCTGATAATAAAGCGATGGTATATGGATGAAGCGGTCGATGATAAACATCGTTGCTCGGTCCGATCTCCATCATATGTACTAAGTACATAACGCCGATACGATCAGAAATATGTTTTACCATACTTAGGTCATGTGCTATAAACAGATAAGAAATACCCATTTCTTTTTGTATTTTTTTCAAGAGATTAATAATCTGAGCCTGAATAGAAACATCCAGAGCGCTGATTGGTTCGTCACATACGATAAACTTTGGATTGACCGCCAATGCTCTGGCAATTCCTATACGCTGTCTTTGGCCACCTGAGAATTCTGATGGATATCTACGAATATGGTCAGGTTTTAAACCGACTATCTTAAGTAATTCGACAACCCTGTCTTCTCTTTCTTTTTCGCTTTTATAAATATCATGGATGATCATCGGTTCCTTTATAATTTCACCGACAGTCATTCTTGGATTTAAAGATGCATAAGGATCCTGGAAGATCATCTGCATATCTTTTCTGAATTTCTTTAATTCTGCACCTTTTAAACCTTTGATGGATCTTCCTTCGAATTCTATTTCTCCCTCAACCGGTTCGTACAGCTTGACGATCGTTCTTCCTAGTGTAGATTTACCGCATCCAGATTCTCCAACTAATCCAAATGTCTCATTTTGATAAACTTCAAATGATACACCATCAACCGCTTTTACGATTTGTTTGGTTTTAAATAAACCTTTAGTAACATCAAAGTGCGTTTTCAGATTCTTAACTCTTAATACGGGATTGATTTGTTCAGTCATTGTACTTCGCACCTCTTTCATCATTTAGCCAACATTTACTCATGTGTGAGTCAGTAAATGTTTTTTCTTCAGGCATATACAATTTACATACCTTCATCGCTTTGCCACAACGATCGACAAACGGACAACCTTTAGGTGGATTTAAGAGATCTGGTGGTGAACCAGGTATTGGTTGAAGTTCTCTTTCGTTATCATCATCTTCAGGATTGGCGATGCAGTTTAACAAGCCTTTTGTATAAGGATGCTTTGGCTCATAGAATATTTCCTTGTCAGTTCCTGTTTCAACGAGCTTTCCTCCGTACATTATGCCTACTTTGTCACATAATTTTGCAATTACACCGAGATCATGAGTGATCATTACGATAGCTGCATTCGTCTCTTTTCTTAGATTATCTATCAGTTCAAGTACCTGGGCCTGAATGGTAACATCTAGTGCCGTGGTAGGCTCATCGGCGATAATTACCTTAGGATTACAAGTAAGTGCGATGGCAATTACGATTCTTTGTCGCATACCACCAGAAAATTCAAACGGATATTGTTTTATCCTTTTTTCCGGGGAAGGAATACCGACAAATCTCATAAGTTCCAGTGCTCTTTCTCGAGCTTCCTTTTTAGACATCTTTGTATGATTCATCAGTGGTTCGATAAGTTGTGTCTCTATCCGCAAAGTAGGATTCAGGAAGGTCATCGGATCCTGGAAGATCATCGCAATTTCGCTCCCTCTTAAAGAACGCATCTTTTTTTCGTATTCTTTTCTGTTTTTAAAAGCCGATGGTTCTATATGTTCTCCATTAAATATGATTTCTCCATTTTCAACGATACCATTAGATGCTAAAAGCCCCATTATGGTATACATAGTTTGTGATTTTCCTGATCCTGATTCACCAACTATGCCAAGAACTTCCCCTTCATCAAGGCTGAAAGATACATCGCGGACGGCCTGTACCTTACCTTGAGCTGTCTTGAAGCTCGTTGTTAAATTTTTTACTTCTAGTAATGCCATTAATCATCACCCCTTATCATTTTTTGTCTGTAGCGCCTCACCGATACCATCACCTATAAAATTTAAAGACAATATCGTCAAACATATTGCAGCCACAACCCAAACGATTTGAATTGGGTAGGTAAAGAATAAGCTTCGACAATCATTAGCCAGTTTGCCCCAAGAAGGAATACTTGGATCTAAGCCAATTCCCACAAAGCTTAGAAATGATTCAGTAAAAATTGCATTCGGTACCATCATTGTCAAACTGACGATGATAGGTCCTAAAGCGTTTACTACCAGATGTTTTAATAAGATGCGCTTATGACTGGCGCCAATGACAACGGCTGCCAGTGAATATTCCATCTCCTTGATCGACATGACCTGCGTTCTGACCTGACGTGCCATCCCTATCCAGGAAGTCATACAAATCGCCAAGAGCATACTTCCGATGGAGTTTCCAAATATCATCAATATCAAGATGACATAAAGCAGGGTTGGAACTGAGTATATGATATCGATGATCCTCATCATCACCATATCGACCTTTCCGCCAACATATCCAGAAATTCCGCCATACAGCACCCCGATAACAAGATTAATTGCTGCGCTGGCAAAACCGATTGCTAGAGAAATTCTTGCTCCATACATAACTCTTACGAAGATATCTCTACCCAATTTATCTGTGCCGAAAGGATGGGCCAAACTAGGCAAAGCGTTTTTCATTGTCAGATCTTGACTTTCAAATCCATACGGG
>CALBGK010000053.1 GCA_937893115.1 uncultured Erysipelotrichaceae bacterium
GACTGACTTGATTGGATCGCTATGTGACCTCACTAGTGGTTCAGGTGATAAAGGTACACCAGTAGTACTAATTCAAGGCTACTTCGATAACTATACAAACTAAACAAAAAGCCCCCGCACGGGGCTTTTATTAACATATAGGACAATGGATGTCATGATACTCTTGCCTAATGCTGCCAGACAATTTAAGGAGGATGGAGAGCTATCATGATGTCCATTTTTTAGCTATTTATTAATCGCTTTTTTGATTTCATCAAAGTCAATATGGCAAGCTCCGCTACAGTCGGAACAATTGCCACTACATTGATTTTTATTCTTAAGAATTGACTTAATTGCCAAAGATGTAATCAATATTAATATTATCACTATAATTGCATCAATCATATGTTGAATCCTTATGACCCTTTCTAAATAAGAGATATATCAAGAGTATCAATAAGGCTATAGCGATAACAGTGAAGATGCCAAAGCTCACTTCACCGATGATGACACCGCCAATCTGGTAGACGATTAGAGCTATTGCATAGGCAAAGACACACATATAGCCAATAGCGAATAGGGTCCACTTAGGATTATTCATCTCTCTTTTAATTGCGCCTATTGCGGCGAAACAAGGTGCACATAAAAGGTTAAAAATCATGAAGCTATATGCTGATAGCGCAGTGAAATCATTAGCTACTAAAGACCATATCTCATTTCCAGCTTCAGACAATTCGCCAGCGTAATGATAAAGTACAGCTAGTGTATTGACAACCTCTTCCTTGGCAATAAGACCAGTAATCGTTGCCACTGTAGCCTTCCATGCCATATCACCAACCCAACCAAGCGGATAGAATATCCAAGCAATCGCATTGCCGATACTTGCAAGCAATGAGTAATCATTATCCTCAACCATCATGAATTGGCCATCGACAAAACCAAAGCCTTGTAAGAACCAAAGGACGATGGAACTAACTAGGATAACTGTTCCAGCACGTTTGATGAATGACCAACCTCTTTCCCAAGTTGAACGCAAGACGTTAGAAACTGAAGGGAAGTGATATTGAGGAAGTTCCATGACAAATGGAGCAGGTTCGCCAGCGAATACCTTGGTCTTCTTTAAGATGATACCTGATACGACAACAGCAGCAATACCGATAAAGAAGGCTGATGTCGCAACTAGTGAGCTATTGCCAAATATCGCCCCAGCGAATAAACCTATAATAGGCATCTTAGCGCTACACGGGATAAAACATGTCGTCATGATAGTCATCTTGCGGTCACGATCTTGTTCGATAGTACGAGAAGCCATAACTCCTGGTACGCCACAACCCGTCGCCACCAACATCGGAATAAAACTCTTGCCCGATAAACCGAATTTGCGGAAGATTCTATCCATGATGAAGGCTGTTCTTGCCATATATCCACAATCTTCCAAGATCGATAATAAGAGGAATAATACTAGAATCTGTGGTACAAAACCAAGTACAGCGCCAACACCTGCAATAATACCATCTAAGATTAGTGAACTTAATACTTCATTGACACCCAGGTTCAATAATAAATCGCCCACAAAGCCGGGCACTAGTTCGCCAAATAAGACATCATTTACCCAATCAGTACCAATGGTGCCAATTGAAATACTCGTTGAACCCATGGCTATCGTATAGATAATAAACATGATGAGCACAAAAATCGGTATGGCCAATATTCTATTGGTAACTATCTTATCTATCTTATCAGAGATACTTAATTCTTCTTTACTCTTGCCTTTACTAACTGACTTACTTACGATATCACCTATTTTACTATA
The DNA here is from genome assembly GCA_937893115.1 of uncultured Erysipelotrichaceae bacterium. Classification (GTDB taxonomy): domain Bacteria; phylum Bacillota_I; class Bacilli_A; order Erysipelotrichales; family Erysipelotrichaceae; genus CALUZH01. The sequence continues at coordinate 1,793 of CALBGK010000053.1, forward strand.
ACGTAGATTAGTTATGATACTTTCACTATCATCATCATAAGCTTCTTCTACTTTTTCAATGATAACATCTATCTCTTTTTGAACCTTATCGTCAAACTTTAGTTCTTCAAGAAGTTTTTCATCCCTTTCAAATACCTTGATAGAATAGAATCTCAATTCTTTTTCATCATTTACTTTATCTTTAATCAGTCTAGATATTTCATCTAAACCTTTTTGACAATCACCATCATACATTTCTAATGATTTAGGAAGTTTCTTAGTTTTAGATAATTCAATCACTCTTTCAACTAAAAGATCAAGATTTTCATTCTTTAAAGCGGAAATTTCTACAACTTCAACACCTAAGCTTTTTAATATCTATATTGTCGCTACCTTTACGAACCAAGTCCATCATATTGATAGCAATAACCATAGGTATGCCAAGTTCCATCAATTGTGTAGTCAAGTATAGATTTCTTTCAATATTAGTACCATCAACGATATTGATAATGGCATCTGGTCTTTCATGAACGAGATACTCTCTAGCAACTACTTCTTCTATGGTATAAGGTGAAAGCGAATAGATGCCTGGTAAGTCTTGAATGATTACATCGTCAGCATTCTTCGACTTTAAGCTTCCCTCTTTCTTTTCTACTGTTACTCCTGGCCAGTTGCCAACTCGTTGGCGTGATCCAGTCAAGGCATTAAACAAAGTCGTCTTACCGGAATTAGGATTACCGGCTAAAGCAATTACATATTTCATATACCCTCCTTGTTAGTTTTGCCTAACATATCCTTAAAAAAATTATCCTATTTCTATCATTTCTGCATCGACCTTACGAATTGAAAGTTCATAACCACGAAGATTCAATCGGATCGCCTAACGGGGCTACTTTGCGAATATAAACTTCTATTCCCTTGGTAATACCCATATCCATGATACGACGCTTAACCGGTCCAGAGCCATGTATTTTAATGACCTTTACAGTATCCCCTACCTTACATTCTTTTAAAGTCTTCATATGCATCCTTTCTAAACAATAATACGATTAGCCAGTTTACTGTCTAAAGCTACTCTAACACCTTTAATATCAACAATTAAATTGCCATTGATGCTAGAAATTACCGAGATGGTTGCATTTTCGACAAAACCTAAATTCTGTAAATGTAATCTCATCTTATCTTTACCCTGCACTTTAAGGATCTTATAAGCTTTACCTTTATCAGCGAATGTCAGTGGCATAATCTAATCTCCTTGTTAGTCTAATCTAACTATAATTAGTTTACACTAACAAATATCAATAGTCAATAGTATCTATATAAAAAAACGATAAGAATATTTCTTATCGCTAATTTATTCTGTATAAATAATGATATCAGCCTTATCTTCTATCTTAAA
>CALBGK010000054.1 GCA_937893115.1 uncultured Erysipelotrichaceae bacterium
CAAAAGAATCTACCCTAACAGCCTTTTACACACCTAAAACGGTAATTGATAGTGTTTATAAAACGCTATCTGATATGGGATTTAAAAAAGGAAATATCTTAGAACCATCAATGGGAATTGGGAACTTCATTGGTAATTTGCCTGATGAAATGAATCAATCTAAGTTTTATGGTGTTGAACTAGATTCCGTAAGTGGCCGCATAGGAAAACTTTTATATCCTAATAGTAATATTCAAATCAAAGGTTTTGAGGAAACCAGTTTTTCCAATAACTTCTTTGATGTTGCAATTGGTAATGTGCCATTTGGTGAATTCAAGGTCAATGATAGAGATTATAATAAGAATAACTTCCTAATTCATGATTATTTCTTTGCAAAGTCCATTGATAAGGTTCGAAATGGTGGTGTCATCGCATTTATCACATCTAGTGGCACAATGGATAAAAAGGATGAAAGTATCAGAAAATACTTAAATGCTAGAGCTGAATTTTTAGGAGCAATCAGACTTCCTAATGATACTTTTAAAGGTGTAGCAGGTACGGAAGTCACTTCAGATATTATCTTTTTAAAGAAAAGAGATAGCGTTATTGAGCGTGATGATGATTGGGTTCATTTAGCTGAAGATGAAAATGGTTTAGTTTATAACAAATACTTTGTAGATCATCCTGATATGGTATTAGGTCAAATGGAAGAAGTCAGTGGTCGTTTTGGAAATACCATAACTTGCTTACCAAAAGAAAATATGTCGTTAAAAGATTTACTTGAAAGTGCGAGTCAAGAAATATCCAAAGATGCAAAATACGAAGAAATTGAACTGCTAGATGATGAAGTGGTATCGATTCCGGCAACAGATGATGTTAAAAACTTTTCATATACAGTGATCAATGATGATATTTACTACAGAGAAAATTCGCTTTTTATTAAAAAGCAAGTAAGTGATAAAAACAAAGAAAAAATTAAAGATTATTTGGCTTTAAATGAAGCCTTAAAAGATGTTATCTATAAGCAGAAAGAAGATTTTAGTGAAGATGAAATCAAACTTTCTCAAAAACAGTTAAATGATGTTTATGATGATTTTTCTAAAAAACATGGATTTATCAATAATTTAAGTAATACAAGAGCATTAAGAGAAGATAGTAATTTCCCTTTGGTATCTTCTATTGAAGTTTTAGATGAAGAAGAAAACTTTAAGGCTAAAGGAGATATCTTTTCTAAACGAACTATTACAAAAGCAAAAACTGTTGAACATGTTGATACCTCCCTTGAAGCATTGGTACTTTCTATATCACAAAAAGGTTATGTAGACTTTGAGTATATGGAAAGCTTAAGTGGAAAAGATAGAAATACTTTAATTGAGGAATTAAGAGGAGAAATCTTTTTAAATATTCGTGAAGAAAATACAAACTTTAATCAGAGATTGTCATTTGATACGGAAGATGGGGATTTACCTTTTGCTTGTAGTGATAATACCAATTCATTTAAATATGCTTATGTCACTAAAGATGAGTATTTAAGTGGGAATATTAGAGAAAAAATAGGTATTGTCGATAGTTATATTGCAAGGTTAAAACAAGCTAGCCGCATGCTTGATGATAGTGATGAAAGAAATGTAGTTGAAAAAGAATTAGTACGATTAGAATATCAAAAGTCAGAACTTGAAAAAGTTAAACCAAAAGAACTTGAAGCAAGCGAAATCAATGTAAGAATTGGTGCTACTTGGATTCCACCAAAGGATATTGAACGATTTATCTATGAAGCACTAAAAACACCAGGATATGCAAGATGGGATATTAAAGTTAAGTTTTCTCATCTGACAAGCGAATGGAATATTGAGGGTAAAAGTAAAGATAGAGGAAATGACCTTGCTGAGATGACTTATGGTACAAGCAGAGTCAGTGCATATAAACTTATTGAAGATGCTCTAAATTTAAAAGAAACAAAGGTATTTGACCAAATAATTAATGATGATGGTACTAAAACATCGGTACTTAATAAAAAGGAAACGATGTTAGCTAATCAAAAACAAGAGTTAATCAAGGAAGAGTTTAAGAACTGGATATTTGGTGATCAAGAAAGAAGAAATCGACTTGTTAATATTTATAACGAAAAATTTAATTCGATTCGAAATCGTGAATATGATGGCTCTAATTTAACTTTTGAGGGAATGAGTACCGATATTACACTTCGACCTCATCAGAAAAACGCAATTGCTAGAACACTTTATGGTGGTAATAGTTTGCTGGCTCATGTGGTTGGGGCTGGCAAGACTTTTGAAATGGTTGCAAGTTCAATGGAAGCTAAACGATTAGGAATGTGTAGTAAATCGCTCTTTGTTGTTCCTAACCATTTAACTGGACAAATTGGTAGAGAATTTATGCAGCTATATCCATCAGCTAATATTATGGTGGCTGATAAGAAAGACTTTGAACCTAAAAAAAGAAAACGATTTATAGGTAAAATTGCAACAGGAGAATATGATGCAGTTATCATAGGACATAGTCAATTTGAAAAAATACCAATGTCAAAGGAATATCAACAAAAGCATATTCAAGACCAAATTGATGAAATTATTAACTACATCGAAGAATATAAGCATGATAGAAATCAAAATTTCACAGTTAAAGAACTTCAAAAGACAAAGAAAAAGCTGGAAACAAAATTAGAGAAGTTAAATGATGATTTCAAAAAAGACGATGTAATCACTTTTGAAGAACTTGGTGTTGATAAATTATTTATCGATGAAGCACATAACTATAAGAACCTATATCTTTATACTAAAATGCGAAATGTTGCAGGCATTGGACAATCTGAGGCTTTTAAGGCTTCAGATATGTTTATGAAATGTCGTTATATGGATGAAATAACTAATGGTAAAGGATTAGTATTTGCTACTGGAACACCAGTAAGTAATTCAATGACAGAACTTTATACAATGCAGCGTTATCTTCAATATGATGAACTAAAGAAGAATAGATTAGAACATTTTGATAGTTGGGCTAGTACCTTTGGAGAAACGCAATCAGCCTTAGAATTATCGCCAGAAGGAACTGGATATAGGGTTAAGACAAGGTTTTCTAAGTTCTATAATTTACCTGAATTAATGAGTTTGTTTAAAGAAGTTGCTGATATTCAAACAGCAGATATGTTAAATTTACCAGTTCCTAAAGCTCATTATGAAGTCGTTAAGACAATGCCTAGTGATGAACAAAAAGAAATACTAAAGAGTTTATCAGAAAGAGCAGATAAAGTTCGAAATAGACAAGTAGAACCGGAAGAAGATAATATGCTTAAGATTACCAATGATGGAAAGAAATTAGCTTTAGACCAGCGTTTAATCAATCCATTATTACCTGATGATGAAAATTCAAAAGTTAATGTCTGTGTTAAAAATGTCTTTGCAATATGGGATAAGACAAAAGAAGATAAATCAACACAGTTATTATTCTCAGATATGTCTACTCCAAAAGGTGATGGAAGTTTTAATATTTATGATGATATTCGAGATAAACTAGTTGATTTAGGAATACCAAAAGAAGAAATAGCTTTTATCCATGAAGCGAATACAGATAAGCAAAAGGATGAACTCTTTGCAAAAGTAAGAAAAGGTGAAATTCGTATATTGATGGGTTCTACACAAAAAATGGGTGCAGGTACAAATGTTCAAAATAAACTTATTGCTATGCATGATTTAGATGTGCCATGGCGTCCAGCTGATTTGGAGCAGCGAAGTGGTAGAATTGTGCGTCAAGGTAATGAAAATAAAGAAGTGCATATTTATCGCTATATTACAGAAAACACCTTTGACGCATACCTTTGGCAAACTATTGAAAATAAGCAAAAATTTATCTCTCAGATTATGACAAGTAAGACTCCTGTTC
>CALBGK010000055.1 GCA_937893115.1 uncultured Erysipelotrichaceae bacterium
TTAGCTGATGGAAACTTTATTTTATGAGCGTTTAAAAGAATATTTTAAAGATGATTACAGCACAGTATTAGAGAAACTTAAAAGTGAGTCTAAAAAATCTTTCTTTATCAATAGTATTAAAGCTAATAGCGATGATATCTTAGAAATGATTGATTTTGATTATCAAAAGACTGTTAATCCCAAGGTTTATTATTATGATGATGAAGTGTCGATAGGAAAGACCAAGGTCTATGAATTAGGTTTGATTTACCCTCAAGAATTAAGTGCTAGTCTACCAGCTTTGATAGCTGATACTAGTGAAGTCCATTTAGCTATAGATTTAGCTTCAGCTCCGGGTGGAAAGACGATTAATATCTTAAATCGCCTAAGTGAGGACACTCTACTGATAGCTAATGAAATAGACTATAAACGAGCACAAGTCTTAGTTTCTAATCTTGAACGCTCAGGCTTTAGTAATGTCATCATCACTAATAAGAAAACTAGTGATTTTCATCATTTAAATGGCTCAGTTGACTTAGTTATCTTAGATGCCCCATGTTCAGGAGAGGGCATGGTTAAAAAATATCCTGAGATTATCAAAGAATATTCTCTAGCTAATATTAATCAATGTGCTAAAAGACAAAGCGAAATACTAGAAGATGCTTATCACTTACTTAAAAAGGGTGGCCAACTAGTCTATTCTACTTGTACCTTTGCCTATGAAGAAGACGAAAAGCAGGTACAAGACTTTTTAAAAAAGCATAGAGATATGAAACTAAAGAAATTTAAAATAGCTGATAAAGAATATGATGGCATGGCTAAATTTACTTTTCTTGATGATATGGAAGGTCAATTTATGGCCTATATGATCAAGGAAGAAGAAGACGAAGCTATACAAGTCAAATATAAAAAGACCGTTTCTAATAAGCTAGTTGAAGATTTTATCAAGGATAATTTAAATTTAGATAATTATTATCTCTATGAACAAAATGGCCATTATTATCTAAGCTTACAAGCTCTCATAGACCTAAAGGACCACGTTTTAAGATATGCAATATATCTTGGCGATATTACCAAAAACCGCTTTGAACCTTCTCATCATCTCTATCGAGCATTAGCTTTAAAAGATAGTTATAAAAATATCTATTATCTAAGCGATGAAGAATATGATACTTATGTCAAAGGCTTAGAGTTAGATGCCGATATCAAAAATGGCTATTATGCCTTATTTTATAAGGGCATGCAATTTGCCTATGGTAAGGCTTCTAATGGCAAAATCAAGAATAAATATCCTAAAGGCTTGCGTAAGAC
>CALBGK010000056.1 GCA_937893115.1 uncultured Erysipelotrichaceae bacterium
TTCTAGCCATGAACCAAAGCCATATAAGATCCCAGCCATGACGAAGGCACCAACTGTAACTTTAAATACAGAGATACCAGATACTGATGCAGCTTCTGGGTTTCCACCAACTGCATATAAGTTCTTACCAAACTTAGTCTTATTCCAGATAAACCATACGATGATAATAGCAGCTACTGCCCATAAGATGATAGTTGGGAAGCCATTGATCCTAGGTATGATCATTCCAGGAATAAATTGGTCAATACCACCGAAAGAAACACCTTTAGTTGAATATGTTACTAAACCGAATATTACTAACATATTAGCCATTGTGGAAATGAATGGGTGCATCTTAAATTTAGCAGTAAAGAATCCAGCGATAGTTGTAAATAGTGTACATAGCAATACACAGACAAATAAGGCAAAGAATACTCTAACGATAACTGGCATTGAAGTGAAGTCAAAAATATGGCCAAATACAGAACCAGTATTAGGACCGTTGTGCATGATGATGGTAGCGGCTGTCATACCCATACCAACCATACGTCCAACTGACAAGTCAGTACCTGCCAACATGATTAATCCAGCGACACCTAGTGCTAAAAACATTCTTGGTGAAGCTTGTTGCAAGATACTTAGAATATTATTTACTGTCAATAATTGTAGACCATTCTTAACCATTGGTGTAATGATGCATAGAGCGATGAATACACAGATAATCGCAATATATAGACCATTCTTCAATAAGAAGTCACGAATATTGAAAGTGTAAGCATAGTTTTCTAGACGTTGTAATAAACTTTCTTTGATAGAGAAGTTAGACATCTTTAGTGAATCGATTAAATGGTATCTAAAGGTGAAGGCACTATGTTTGCGGTCCTTACTGTCTTGGACTGTCTTCTTATAATGCATCTTAGCGTCAAACTGACGATTCTTATAGATATATTTTTCTTCCTTGATCTCTTCTTGGCTGTGTAATTTAGATAATATCTCCTGATGTTCAGTAGCTAAATTCTTCATTTTTTCATCATAATCAACTTTAGCCTGTGTCTTTTCAAGTTTTGTACTCTCTTTAACTGGTAAATAATATTCTTGATTATAATGTTCATCTAAATATTTAACGGCTTCGTTAACCAAGTTAGAGATGGCTTGTTTATTCTTCTCTTCAACCTTTTTAGCTTCTGCTAATTGTTTTTTTAGTTCTTCGAGGCGTTTTGTCTTCTCTTCTTTGGTATAAATCTTATCCCTTTTTATACTATCGATCTGTTCAGAGAAATCAACTACTTTAAAAGTGCCATTTTCTCTCAATTTATCGATTTGTGCTTGTATTTTTCCGACATGCTCTTCTATTGGTTGGCGAAGAGCTAATTCCTCTTCGGAACTGAGGATTTTGTAAACTTGTTCTGTCATATCTATCTCCTTTTATAGGTATTTTGCACTGAGTCTTAATAGCTCTTCCTGATTAGTTTCTTTGGTGTTGACGATACCTGCTAATTGTCCATTAGACATAACGCCTATTCTATTAGTTATACCTAAGATTTCAGGCATTTCGCTGGAAACGATGATAATGGTTTTACCCTGTTTTGCCATCTCGATGATCAATTCATAGATTTCATATTTGGCTCCTACGTCAATACCCCTTGTAGGTTCATCCATCATGAATACCTGTGGCGAACGCTCTAACCATTTACCAAAGATAACTTTTTGTTGGTTACCACCAGATAGGCTCGTGATCATATCGTCTGGACCCATACATTTAGTCCTCATGGTCCTGATCTCTTTATTGGTAGCTTTTACCATCTTGTTATTAGATAGAGCTATACCTTTCATATAAGAAGGTAGATTGGCTATAGTCGTATTAAATGTTAAATCGCACTTTAAGAATAATCCGTTAGCTTTACGCTCTTCGGTTATCATGGCAAAACCATGTTCAATAGCTTCTTTCGCATCGTTGAAGTTCATCAGACGATTATCGAAATAAACCCTTCCTGACGCTCTTGTTCTAACGCCGAATATTGTCTCTAACAGTTCGGTACGACCTGCACCCACTAGACCATACAAACCAAATATTTCACCTTTTCTCACATCGAAAGATATATCTTGAAGATGAGGTTCAAACTTAGTCGATAGATGTTGAATCGATAAGATTACATCGCCTGGCTTATTATCGACAGGAGGAAAACGATTTTCTAATGAACGTCCTACCATGGCTGATATTAGTTCATTCATATTCGTTTCTGATGTCTTTTTAGTCATGACCATCTTACCATCACGGAGCACTGATACTTCATCACATATCTCAAAGATTTCATCCATCTTATGTGAAATATAGATTAAAGAGATACCCTGTGCCTTCAACATTCTCATCATCTCAAATAACTTGTCTACTTCTTGTACAGTTAAAGAAGATGTCGGTTCATCAAGTACGATAACCTTAGAATTGTATGATATAGCTCTCGCAATTTCACACATCTGTCTTTGCGATACAGACATATTGCGCATTGGTTGTGTTAAGTTGACTGTCATACCGAGTTTTCTAAATAGCTCAGATGACTTCTTTTTCATTCTGCCTTCATCTATAACACCCATAGAATTAGTAGGATAACGACCCAAGAACAGATTGTCCATGACATTTCTTTCAAGACATTGATTTAACTCCTGATGCACCATGGCAATACCATTTTCTAATGCATCTTTTGGGCCAGAGAAACTAATTTCTTTGCCCTCTAGAAAAATCTTACCTTCATCTTTCTGATAAGTACCAAAAAGGCATTTCATCATGGTCGACTTTCCAGCTCCGTTTTCTCCCATCAGTCCCATTACCGTACCTTCTTTGACATCTAGATTGATATGGTCTAGAACACGGTTACGGCCAAAGGACTTACTCATTCCGCGTATAGATAAGACAACATTTTCATTCTTATCTGCCATAAGTTTTCTCCCCTGCTTTATGTAGCTATATAAAATTTATAAGGGAGAATTGCTTCTCCCTTATTTTTACAACCAGTATTAATATGAATTATTGGCTAAGAATTGATGTGTAAGAAGCTGCGTTGTCAGTCTTAACCATATTGATTGCGAATGCATCATATTGATCAGGATTGCCAAGACGGTTTGTGATATTAGATTCAGTTTGACCATCTCCACCGATGTATTCAACATTTAAGTTCAATAGGTCATCATACTTCTGAAGAAGTGGTTGATATGTAGAACTTAAGAAGTTGTCAGATGAATTATAGATATTTAACCAAACATTCTTTGTAGGATGTGCCTCGGCATCTAACTGATTAGATACAGGTGCATATGTAACTGTTGAATCTAAGAAGTCTTTATAGTTTTCAGCAGTAACTGCAACATTTAATGCATAGTATGAACGAGAAGCTTCATCATATTTATATACATCAGATGATAATACGTTTCCAGCATCATCAGCAGTACCGATACCTGTATCGATGTCAACACCGTCTAATGCATTACGTAATACTCTTAATGTTAGGTAAGCTTGAACGTCTGCGTGCTGAGAAATAGTTCCGCCGTATCCTTCAGCGATAGCTGCAACTGCATCTGAGTTAGCATCATATCCGAATGTAGGAACTTTAGTATCTTTTGACCAAGCATTGAAGATTGCCATACCCATACCATCGTTGTTAGAAGCTACGATATCGATTTGATCACCGAATGAAGCTGTCCAAGTACCGATTGTATTACCAGCAGTAGCTGCATCCCAAGTAGCACCTGAAGAGTTCTTCATTTCTTGAGAAGCAAGTTCTCTAACTGTATAAGTAGTTCCGTTGATTTCTAATGTACCGTCTTGAACGACAGTAGATGAACCATCAGTGTTGATACCAACTGGGTCACTGTTGATTTCACCATTTACTTCAACACCAGTACCTAATGCGCTACGAACACCTCTTGTACGAGCTATTGAGTCATTGTGTCCGATATCGCCAATTGCAAGTACATAACCGATAATACCATCGCCATTACGATCTAAGCCATCAATGTTAGCTTCGATGTAGTCTCTGATCATCTGACCTTGAAGTTCAGCACCTTGGTTAGCATCAAAACCTACATAGTAAGTATCTTCATTGAAGCTAAGAGCAGCCATATCTAACTCGCCAGTAGAACTGTTAGATGGCTGACGATTAAACCACACTAGTGGTTTCTCTGCGTTAGCTGAAGTACTTCCAGTAGTAACTGGATCTTCGGAGCTAGCAGGAGTATCACTGCTACAAGCTGCTAATCCTAAAACCATGAATAGAGCCATAGCAATAGTTAAAAATCTTTTTTTCATTTTCTTCTCCTTTTAGACTTTTATCTACTTGCATTCTACAACAAAGAGAAATCGCTTTCAATTATTTTAATTATTTTTTTCTAGCCAAAAATCGCATTATTTTAAAAAAAGCCCTGTGCATTGGGCTTTTTATATCTTTTAACTTTTTTTGATTTTTTCGAAGATTAAGACTATAATTTAATATTTCTTTCAAGATATGTAAGTATATCTTGTGGCTTATCGACAATCACATCGGCACAGACATTTTCTAGAACTTCAACGCTTCTAAAGCCCCAACTGACACCGATGGTTTTTAGATTAGCATTTTTACCTGTCTTAATATCTGTCTCACTATCACCGATATATAATACTTCGTCTTTAGCTAGCTTCATCTTGTCGATGATCTCTAATGCTGACGTTGGGTCTGGCTTATTAGGAATATTATTGCGTGAGCCAATGACATCTACAAAGTCCACTTCTTTGAAACAATGTTCAATGAGCTTCTTTGTATAATCATCTTGTTTATTGGAATTGACCGCAATTTTTATGCCACGTCTATTTAATTCCTTGAGTAAGTCATAGATGTCCTCATATGGATGAGTAGTATCCATATATAACTTGTCATAGTAGTAAGTAAATTTTAAGAGTCCCTCTTCGTACTGGTCTTCTTTTAAACCTTCAGGCATAGCATTTTTAATAAGATTCATGAAGCCATGACCGACCATCAATTTGTATTCATCTTTAGTATAGGTAGGATATCCATAATCCTCTAAAACAGCGTTGACACTATTACCGATATCTTCAATTGTATCGATTAAGGTGCCGTCTAAATCAAATATAATTCCCTTAATATCCGTCATAATAATCACCACTTTTTCCTAAATAAAGATGCTTATTAAGCATCTTTAGCTTCTCTTCTGATATCAGTGAGCTTTTCATTGAGTTCAGTTTCAATCTTACGCAATTCAATTTGAGCTTGAGCTCTCTTTTCTCTGCCCTCTTCTTGAATACGTTTAACTTCATCTAGAGTCTCAATTAACTTCTTATTAGTCTCTGTAAGTGTCTCAACATCTACAATACCACGCTCTGATTCCTTAGCTGTATCGATGGTTGCCATCTTTAATGCCTCGGCATTATGCTTAAGCATCTTGTTGGTCATCTCTGTAACTTCATTTTGCGCCTTGATAGCTTCTTTAGAATGAGAGATACCCATAGCTATAAGCATCTGTGACTTCCATAAAGGAATAGTATTGACAAGAGTAGATTGAATCTTCTCTGTCATCATCGTGTCATTGTTTTGCACAAGACGAATCTGTGGAGCCATCTGTATAGATACAACTCTGGTAAGTTCTAAGTCATGCAATTTCTTCTCGAAGCGATTGATGGCATTAGATAAATCATTAGCAGCTTGTGCATCTTGAGGAAGACCGCTCTCTTCAGCCTTTTTCAAAGCGGCCGGCAGTTCATTATTCTTAATTTCCTCTAAGCGCTTTTGACCGGCTAAGATATACATTGTAAGTTCTTTATAGTTGACCAAGTTTTTCTCATATAGTTGATCTAGTAAGGCAATGTCTTTTAATAG
>CALBGK010000057.1 GCA_937893115.1 uncultured Erysipelotrichaceae bacterium
TCATCGAGATAATTCATATCGATTAAGTCTAAATCAAATGGACACATAGTCAAAGTCTCAAACTTAAAGAACTCACCATATTCATTCTCAAAAGCCTTCTTAACTAGTAACATATTCTCGCATCTGATACCATATTTGCCTTCAAAGTAAACACCCGGTTCATCAGAAGTGATATTTCCTGGCACTAGAGGTTGTTGTTCTGAAGCAGAAACCGTCTTTTGGTAGCGAATATTTGGTGGTGCCTCATGTACGGCCAAGACATGGCCAACGCCATGACCTGTACCACAAAGATAGTCGATACCTAAACTCCAGAGTTCCTTACGAGCAAGGATATCTAATTGATAGCCACTCATGCCTTTTTTAAAGGTGGCTTCACTCAGCTCAAACATCGACTTCAAGACAATAGTAAAATACTTTCTAACTTCGTCACTCACTGGGCCTAGGGCAAATGTTCTAGTGATATCGGTAGTTCCTTCAAAGTATTGACCACCACTGTCAACTAATAAGATGCCCTCATTATTCAACTTAGCACATTTTTCTTTCTTTGGTGAATAGTGCATCATCGCCGCATTAGCATTATAAGCCACAATAGGTTTAAAACTTAAATCGAAGGCTTTGTAACCTAAACGGAAGGCATTTAATTTCTCAACGACATCACATTCATCAAGCAAAGTCTTGTCAGCCTTCTTTAACCACATCATGAACCGCAACATAGCTACGCCATCATAGATATGAGCTAGACGGCTATTTTCTTGTTCGACTGGATTTTTAATCGCCTTCATCTCTTCGACAACGCTAGTCATATTAAAGACCTTATTGGACTTATCTAATAATCTTCTCGTCTCATAATTGACTTTATTTTCATCAATCAAGACAATCTGATTTTTAATCTCTTTGATGAAGTCATAGTATTCATCATATTCTCTAACAGCGATGCCATCATCATATAGACGCATCAATATCTCTTCATTCAGTCTTTCCTTATTGATAAATAGGTAGACATCATCCTTAGTAAAGACCATGAATGATAAAAATACTGGTGTATTAGCGATATCATTGCCACGCAGATTCAACAAATAGGCAATAGATTCAAGATTAGTCAATATATGGGTCTTACCACTAAGACAATATTTAACTTCTTTTAATTTATCTTTAGTTGACTTGCCACAATATGACTCATCTAAGCTAAACAACATATCTTTGCTTAAAGGAGCTCTATCTTCCATGATGCCACTAGCCAAATCAATGCTGACAACATTATTTCCTTGTTTAGTAAGCATATTTACAAAAGTAGTACTAGTCAGTTTACCATCTAAACCGATAGTCTTGCCATCATAGTTAGTCTTTAAGAATTCTAGTGGTTCTAAAACCTTAGGCAAGCCTAAATGCATTACTTCAATGCCACTTCCCCTTGTCTCTTCATCAGCTTGGATGTGATA
>CALBGK010000058.1 GCA_937893115.1 uncultured Erysipelotrichaceae bacterium
TTTAATTAAATTTTAGCAAACGGCAAGTCTTTTTTTATCACTCTTAAGCTACTATAATATTAGGTATGAAAAACAAATATTTAGCTTGTGGATTAAATTTTGATCTGATTAATAGTTCATATCCAGATATGGATGAATATGAAAAAATCTTACACATCTTTTTAGAAGATGAATTTTTTATTGATTTAAAGAGCTTTTTAGAAAAAGAAGACTATGCGATGGCTAAAGACGCTACTAAGGGTCTATATGTCTTAGCTAGTGAATTGAAACTCTTTGAATTATATATGGCACTTATAGATATCTATGAAGATATTGAAAGTGAAAATTATAAAGAATTATTGAGCGACTATGAAAAGATGATAGTCATTCATTCAAGAATTAAAGGAGTATTTACATGCTAGAAGCAATTGTGGTAGGAGCTGGTCATGCAGGAGTAGAAGCCGCTTTAGCTCTAGCTAGAGCCAATAAGAAGACTGCACTTATCACTATCAATATCGACCATATTGCCAAGATGCCTTGTAATCCATCGATTGGTGGGCCAGCTAAGGGAATAGTGGTTAGAGAGATTGATGCACTGGGTGGGCAGATGCCTAAGACTGCTGATAAGACAGCCCTACAATTTAAAATGTTAAATACGACTAAGGGGCCAGGTGTCTGGTCTTTGCGCGTACAGAGCGATAAGTTAGAATACTCCAAGATGATGAAAGACATCTGTCTAAATACGGATAACTTAAAAGTGATAGAAGATGTCGTCGAAGAAATATTGATTGAAGATAATAAAGTAGTCGGTGTAAGACTTAAAAATGGAGATATTTTAAATAGTAAAGTAGTCATTTTGACAACTGGTACTTATATGGATAGCACTATCATGATATCTAGTAAGACTAAGCCTGAAGGTCCTGATGGCGATGCGACGACCAAAAACTTGAGTGAGTCTTTAAGAAAGGCAGGTTTGAGACTATTTAGATTAAAGACAGGTACGCCACCTAGAGTAAAGACTGACAGCATCGATTTTTCTAAGACTAATTATGAGCCAGGAACTAATGAATTCTTGCGCTTTAGCGAAGATACTGAAGATATATTAGACTTCGATGAACAATATCCTTGTTACCTCACTTATACCAGTGAAGAGACCTTAAAGATTATTAGAGATAATCTTAATAAATCTAGTATGTATTCAGGAGTGGTAAAAGGTGTAGGGCCTCGCTATTGTCCTTCGATTGAAGATAAGATTGTAAGATTCTCTGATAAACCACGCCACCAAATATTCCTTGAACCTGAAAGTAAGTATTTAGATACTACTTATGTTCAAGGCTTTTCAACATCTATGCCCGAAGATGTACAAGAGAAAATGGTGCATAGTCTAATTGGTCTAGAAAATGCCAAGATAGAAAAATATGCTTACGCTATTGAATACGATGCTATTGACCCTTTACAAGTTAAAGCTAATCTAGAATGCAAGACGATAGATAATTTATTCATCGCCGGACAGATACTTGGCACTAGTGGCTATGAAGAAGCTGCTGGCCTAGGCATTATGGCTGGCATTAATGCACGACTCAAATTAGATAATGAGGAACCTTTTATCTTAAGACGAGATGAATCATATATAGGTGTCATGATAGACGACCTAGTTACCAAGGGTACTAATGAGCCATATCGTTTATTGACATCAAGAGCTGAATATCGACTTTTGTTGCGCCATGATAATGCCGAACAAAGACTGATCGAATATTGTCACAAGTATGGCTTAATAAGTGAAGAGAGATATAATCGCTATCTTGATAAGATGAAACGTATCAACGATTTAAAAGATAAGCTCAAAGAGAGCAAACTTTCTAAAGATAGTGGTATTAATGAATATTTAGCGACTATAGGTTATGATTCAGATAATGGTTATAATGCCTTAGAAATAATTAGAAGACCACATGTTGAAGCTAAAGAGATATTAAGACTATTAAATATCGAAGAAGATGAAGAAATCATCAAACAAGCTGAGATAGAGATTAAGTATGAAGGTTATATCAATAAGGCCAAGAAAGAAGCATATCGCATGCAGAAGATGGAAAAGATGCGCTTAGCTGAAGATATTGATTATCTACATATGGACAATCTATCTCTGGAAGCTAGACAAAAACTAGATGTGATTAGACCTTTAACTTTAGGACAGGCCTCAAGAGTATCAGGCATCAATCCTAGTGACTTACAGGTCATTGCCATTTATATCAAAAGCCATACAAGGGGGACAGATAATGAATAAAGCCATCATAGATGTAGGCTCTAATACTATACGCCTATCGATATATCGTGTTAATGGTCACAATGACTTTGAAAATATAATGAATAAGAAGGAGATGGTCGGCTTGGCTGGCTATATTGAAAATTCGCAAATGACAGTAGCTGGTGTCAACGTAACTATTGATACTCTTTTGAAATTCAAAGATATCACGGAAGAATTTGGTATCAAAGACTTATATGTTTTAGCAACAGCGCCATTTCGTAATATCGACAATGCTAAGGATTGCATCAAACTAATTGAGACAACAAGTGGTCTAAAGATTGATGCCATCAGCGGTGAAAAAGAAGCGGAATTAGACTTTGAAGGAGCGATGTTAGAGTCAAAGATGGACGATGGCTTATTAATTGATATCGGTGGTGGTTCTACCGAGATAGTTAGCTTTAAAAATAGAAAGATAGTTGACGCTGTATCTTTGCCTATCGGTTCACTCAGCGCCTATAATAAATTCTTTAGAAAATTAGTCCCTAGTAAAAAAGATGTAGCCAATTTAGAAGAATATATAGAAAAGATGCTAGATGATGTTAAGATAAATGTAGGAAGGGAACAAGAAGTATTAGGTGTCGGTGGCTCTATTCGTGCCTGCAATAAGATCTACATGCGCAAAAACAATCTTAAAGCCAATAAGATTGTAAGTGATGAAGATATTAAAGACATCTTAGAGATAGTTAAGAATATGGAAGGTAAAAACTTAGATACCATCCTTAAGACCTGTCCGGATCGTATTCATACTATTTTATCAGGAACTATCATCTTGCATGCCGCCCTCAAGCATTTTAAAGGCAAAAATATCACTATATCGAATTATGGTGTCAGAGAAGGATATTTGAATTCTAAATTAGAGAAAGAGGCCTAAATGAATGAAGATAAGGACTACAGTTATTTAAGAAATAGAGAACTGTCATGGTTGAAGTTTAATGAAAGGGTACTTGATGAAGCTACGGCTAGTAATGTACCGCTTTTTGAAAAGCTCAAGTTCTGTGCTATCTATACATCAAATCTTGATGAATTCTTTATGATTAGAGTCGGTTCTATAAATGACATGAAAGAAGAAAAGACTAATCATATCGATAGTAAAAGTGGCATGACTGATAAAGAACAGCTAATGGCCATCTATGATGAAGTAGCTCGTCTCAATATCAAAAAAGATATTATCTATAAGAATCTTAAGAGTGAATTAAACTTTAATAAAATACACTTATTAGACTTTGCGGCTCTAGACAAGGAACAAAAGAAGGTAGCTTGTTATCACTTTGATACCCAAGTTTTACCAGTTCTATCACCTTTGATTATTAATCCATATCATCCTTTCCCTCATCTCATTAATAAGCGAATCTATATCATTGCCTTATTAAAAATAAAGGGAAAGACATCTTTAGGTGTTGTTGGAGTGCCAAGAAAGGCTAAAAGACTTGTGGAAGTCAGTGAGAATAATTTTGTCTATGTAGAAAATATCATCTTTAGAAAGTGTGAAGAATTATTTAATGCTGACGAGATACTCGATAAGGCTATCATCTCTATCACCAGAAATGGTGATGTGAATGTCACATCAGAATATCTAGATGAGATGGAAGATTATCGCGACTACATGAAGAAATTAGTCGAGAAGCGTAAAAGTCTTGCACCTATCAGATTAGAGATACAAGGAAGTCTCAATGACAAGTGTAAGCAACAACTCATAAAAATTTTAAATCTTAAAGAGAGTCAGGTATTTGAACAGGTAGCACCTTTAGATATGGGCTTTGTCTATAGTTTAGCTAAACGCTATGAAAAAAATCGTCCTGACTTATTCTATAAACCATTTAATGCTCCATATCCTAAGTCTTATAACTTTGATGAATCGATGATTAATCAGATTCTCAAAAAGGATATGTTACTATATTATCCGTATGAAACTACTGCGCCATTTTTAAGATTACTTAAGAATGCTGCTGATGATCCAAGAGTTGAATCAATTAAGATAACTCTTTATCGTTTAGCTAATCCTAGTAAGGTAGTTGAATATTTATGTCAAGCTAGTGAAAATGGTAAGAGCGTAACAGTATTGATCGAATTAAAAGCTCGCTTTGATGAAAAGAATAATATCGACTGGGCTGAAGTCTTAGAAGAAAATGGCTGCAATGTCATGTATGGCTTTGATGAATATAAAGTTCATAGCAAGATATGTTTAATAACTTTGAAATTAAATCATCATTATCGTTATATCGTACAAGTGGCAACTGGTAACTATAATGAAAAGACAGCTAAGTTATATACCGATTTATCTTTAATGACTGCTAATCAAGCCATAGCTGATGATGCTCATGAATTCTTCAACAATATGGCTCAGGGCAGCTTAGATGGCAATTACCGAGAGTTATTAGTGGCTCCATATCATCTAAAAGATAGATTGATTGCCATGATAGATGAGCAGATAGCATTAAAGGAAAATGGTTATATCTTTATGAAACTAAATTCCTTAAATGATATCGACATCATCAATAAGTTTGTTGAAGCATCGCAAAATGGTGTTCGTATTGACCTTGTCATCAGAGGAATTTGTTGCTTGGTGCCAGGGGTTAGTGGCAAGAGCGAAAATATTTATATAAGGTCAATTATTGGTCGTTATCTTGAACACGCTCGCATCTATGTCTTTGGTAAAAAAGGACAAGAGAAGATGTATATATCTAGTGCTGATATGATGAAGCGCAATACCGAAAATAGAGTAGAAGTTGCGTGTCCAATCTTGGATAAAGATGTTAAAGATAAGATATATAAGATAATCGATTATAATCTTAAAGATAATGTTAGCGCGAGAATCTTGGGAAGTGATAATGAATATCATCATGTAGTTGATGGTAAGGCTCATTTTAATTCCCAGGAAAAGCTAATGGAATGGGCTTTAGAAAATGCTCCTAAGGAAAGACCTAAAGCTAAAAACATCTTTGATAAATTACTAAAAAAATTCAATAAGAATTAATATTATCAATTTATAAAGGAGGAATTTTATGAAATTAGAAATCAAAAAAGAAGTTCAAGAAGCACTAGATGCTAAAAGACCAGTGGTAGCACTAGAATCAACAATTATCTCGCATGGTATGCCATATCCCCAAAATGTAGAAATGGCTAAGACTTGTGAGCAGATTATTAGAGACAACGGGGCAGTGCCTGCTACTATTGCCATTATTGATGGAGTTATTAAGATTGGTCTTGAAGAAGAAGATTTATTAACTCTAGCAACAGCTAAAAATGTCGCTAAGGTTTCAAGAAGAGATTTAGCAAAAGTAGTATCTAAGAAAGAAATGGGTGCTACTACTGTCGCTACGACAATGATTTGCGCAGCTATGGCTGGCATTAAATTCTTTGTGACTGGTGGTATTGGTGGTGTACATCGTGGCTATGAAGAGACCATGGATGTATCAGCCGATCTAGAAGAACTAGCTAAGACTAATGTCAATGTCATCTGTGCTGGTGCTAAGTCTATCTTGGATTTACCAAGAACACTAGAATATCTAGAGACTAAGGGTGTACCGGTAGTTGGTTATCAAACAGATTACTTACCTCAATTCTTTACTGCTGAATCAGAATATAAATTAAATCTTCGTCTAGATAGTCCAGAAGAAATAGCTGATATGATTAAGGAAAAGGAAGCCTTAAAACTTGATGGTGCAGTACTAGTCACTAATCCTATTCCTGCTGAATCATCTATGGATAAGAAATATATTGATAAATTAATTGATGAAGCAATTGAACAAGCAGAAAAAGATGGTATCAAAGGTAAGGATGTAACACCATACCTCTTAGCTAAGATTGTTGAAGAAAGTGACGGAGCTAGCTTAAAAGCTAACATTGCCCTTGTCTATAACAATGCCAAACTTGGCGCTAAGATTGCATCTTGTTATTGGAATAAATAACATTTAAATAAACAGAATGAAGCTAACCTACAGAATCACCGATTATGATTACGGTTAGCTTTTATAATGCAAACTTTTAGGTAATTGATGTATAAAATAGTAATAATAATATGTGGTTGCAAATACAAATTGAAGCAAGCATAAGTTCATCACTTATTAACAGTATACATATTAATTATAAATCTAAATGATAGAATGACGACAAAT
>CALBGK010000059.1 GCA_937893115.1 uncultured Erysipelotrichaceae bacterium
GTAGCAGTATTACCATCCATTGACATAAATGTTCTTGTCATATTTTTCCTCCTAAATTGCTATAATAATTATAGTATAAATAAAGCGAATATGTAAACGGATTCACAAATGAAAAAAGGCATCAAAGCCTATTAATCGCCATAGATGATGGCATCAAATATAGGTTTTTTGCCTTTTTTATCAGCTGGTCGATGACCATAACATTGATATAAATCATAGCCAGGTCAATGACTACTACCCCTTTGTCTTTGCTTAGACACATATCCCATCCACACATGCCAAGGCTAGGTGTAACTAAGGCTACTGCTTTTGCCGTCCTTATGACCTCATCAAAATCTTTTATCTTAAAACCCTTAATTGGAATATTGCTGTCAGGATGATATTCATATTCCTTTTCATCCTTGCTGACACCAACGGTGTAAACAAGACCATTTTCATCAACAAGGGCATTGAGACCGCCATGATTAAAATTATCGACCACAACCCCACTTCGTCCCATTCTAAGAGCGATAAATGGTGTATAGACCTCATTATTTTTTAAAATAGTAACTACTCTAATCGTATTGATAGAACTTGGGTTTAGGCAAGCCATCGACTCATCTTGAATAATCAATTCTTCTAAGAGATATTGCTTATTATTCATAAGGCGTTCATAAACTTCTTTTTCATTATTGTTTATACTTATTTTTTCTATGCCGCTTCCACATAATTGATCGACAGGCTTGACGATAAACTCAGAATGCTTCTTTATAAAGCTCAGAAAGTCTTTGTATGTCGCCTCACGCAAGTCTAAGAAATCTCTTTTAGCGAAGTCCTTATAAACTTTTAAGAAAGTCGGTTTATCATTGACGATATCATAACTTTTAGGATCATTCAATAGTCGACAATACTCATCATTGACAAGTCTTGTCACATAGGTAGCCTTTAAGTCATCGCTTAACTCTTCAAAGTGAAAGTTTCCATAATCTATATAGCCAGACCCAAACTTCCTTGAGCATCTAAAGATATCATAGAGAATAAAAAGATAAGAGCGACCAGAACGATCATGTATCTTTTTAACCATCGCAAACATTCTTTTATAATCTAATTCTAATATTCGTCTTAAATAACGCATGATAAATACCTCTTTCTAAAGAACTATCTTCAACCATTCGCCCTTTTGGAAACGAATGAAAGAGATGAGAAAACGCATGAATTGATCCAAAAATAAGCCTATCCATGCACCGATTAAACCAAATCCTAGTGGATAAGCTAATAGGTATGATAAAAATGGTCTAATGATTCCTACACAAAATAACATCATCCAAGCGACAAAACGAACATCTCCTGCCCCTCTAAGAGAACCGACAATGATAACTTGCGGAATTTGAAATAAGATGGTAATGCCAAGTATCTTCATAGGAATAGAAGCTAGCTCAATAACTTCTAGGTCATTAGAGAATATCTCGACTAATTGATTCGAGAAGATGCTAACCGTTAGGCACAATAAGATAGCGACAGCTATACCTATGAGCTGAGAAAAACGCGTATAGACTATAGCTAGGTCACTTCTTTTCTTACCTAATGATTGTCCGACTAGAGAAGTATTAGCTACTTGTAAGCCATCACCAAAGGCAAATGATATCGTCATGATATTCATACATACCTGATGGGCAGCAAATTCACCAGTGCCAAGTCCAGCCACTACCTTAGCATAGATAAAGAAACCTACACGCAAGAATATCTGTTCAATAAAGGCATTAAAAGCGACACTAAAGAGTCTTTTTGTCTTAGCCTTAAAGTTTTCAATGGCTTCAAAAGTCCAATGCAGATAACGTTTTTTAATCATCATCGAAATGATGGCGATGACAAAGGAGACAATATTACCTATAGCAGTAGCGATAGCTGCACCTGTGACACCCAAAGCAGGAAAACCTAAATAGCCATGAATTAATAAGGCATTAAAGATAATATTGATAATATTAGCTGTGAGATTAGTAACTAGTGATATCTTGGCATAACCTGCCCCTCTTTGAGCAGATGTAATGGTTAGACCTATAGAATAAGGAATTAAAGACAAGGTCACAATCTGAAAGTAATCTTTGGCAAGATAGATGTAGTCACTTTGTGCTCCTGCAAACCATAAGATGGGCTCCGCAAACAAATAAGCTGAAAGGCAGATTATTACGCTAATTATCGTTGAGAAGATGATAGCTAATTTAGTATAGTCATTAGCGTCCTTTTGCCTACCCTCACCCTTTCTTCTAGCTACATAGACAATAGTAGCAGTATTTAAAGCTAGAATAGGTGCCAAGACGATATATTTAGGTTGCGTACAAATGCCGACAGCCGAAATAGCTTCTTTACCTAAGTAGCCAACCATAATCATGTCCATAGCTCCAATTAAAGCTATCAAGACATTTTCTAATGCGCTAGGCCAAGACATGGCAAAAGTATCTTGATATAATTTTTTATTATCAGGCATTTCACCCATAATCTGTTCAGGTTTTAAGATGCCTTGCCATGTCGCAAACCTTCTTACAATGTTCATAATTACTTCATTAATTCTATCATTCTAAAATTAAGCACGAATTGAAATAAAAGGCAAGATAGAAATGAATATCTTGCCTATCATTTATATTAATATCTAGCCTTTTTTAACTATGACGACTACTACCTTAGTATTGACAGGATATTGTCCTGGATTATAGCTTGTGCCATAGTCACCAACTGAGATAGACGCTATTTGGCCATCACTCAAGGCTGTGTCAGAAATAGTTTCTATCGTTAAATCAAAGACACCTAAATTTCTTGTGACGCGATCTAGTGCTTCTGCATAGCCTTCACCCATCGCTGTATTTGCTGCATATAAATCAGGTATGCCTATATAAGATGTACGAATTCCAGAAGATACAACTAAGTTAACTGTTGAATTGACAGGTTGATTGCCTTGCTTATCCTGTCTTATAACTATACCAGCCTCATATGTATCACTTGTTTCATAACTTATATTATAAGTGATAGAATCAATGGCACATGAACCTGCATTTGATGCACAAGGACTAGATTTACCTACATAATTTGGAACATTGACATATTCGATTGTTGGCGGCTCGCTAGGTGAAGGCTCAGGTGACTCGGTATCTTTATTTACAGCGACATTACAAGTCACCGAGACATTGATACCACTGCTAGTAGCTTGGCAAGCGAAGGTAATACCATTATCGTAATTACTAGTCTCTACATCTTTGAAAGTGATATTGATATGAGCGTTGCGATTGTTGTAGGAAGTAGCTACGCTTTGAGCTTGTGATTTGCTCTTACCATTGTAGTCAGCACTATTAAAGGCATATGGACCTTCAGACAAGGCATAATTAATTGTATCGCCCTTTTTGAATGAGCCATCGTCATAACTATAGATGTTTCCCTTGGCTATAGTAGTCGAGAAGTAAGTGACATTTGACTTATTTACATTCAAACCTAAAGATTTAATATATTCGATAAATGCCGCTTCTGTCGAGTTCAACTTATCACCTGCAACTGTAACTGCTTCTTCCGTTTTTCCTGAAGAGAGATAAACTTTAACTGTATTACCACTACCGATTAATATACCGGCTTTAGGATCAGTTGAAACGACATAATTCTCTTTGACTGTTGCTGATTCAAC
>CALBGK010000060.1 GCA_937893115.1 uncultured Erysipelotrichaceae bacterium
AACTGCTTGTTCAACAGATAATACTGCCAAAGTATCAGATGGTGAAACAGTATATATCAATTCTGAAAACGAACAATATACTAAACAAGATTTGTTCGAATCGATGAAGAATAATGATTATACCGCTGTAATCACTAATCACATTGTCACTAGAATAGCTGAACTTGAAGGCGTAGATATGACAGAAGTTGATAGTGAAGCTCAAACTAGATTAGAAGAGATGCAAGCATCATTTGGTACATACTATACACAATTGGAAGCATATTATGGCGGTGCTGAAAAAATCAAAGCTAACATCGCCGCTACTGTATGCAATGAAAAACTAGCTGAGCGTTATATCGATTTAAATTTCGATAGCTTAGTAGAAGAAAATATTCCTGTTAAGATGCAGATTGCTTACTTCGATGATATCGAAGTAGCTAGAAAAGCTTTAGAAGAAATAAACGCTGGTACAAGCTTCGATATAGCTGTACTAAATAATGGCTATACGACAGACGCTAGTGCTCAAGTTTACTTAGATAGTGATTCTCTGGCCCTAGAAGTTAAGGAGTATGTCAACTCAGGCATCATCGAAACCGGTGTATCAGAAATTATCAACACAGCTACTAGCACTACTGATAGCGAAGGAAATCAAGTAACTTCTGCTCGTTACTACATTATCAATATCATTGACCGTGATGCCAATAACTTCAAAGATGAATTTGTAGATAAGTTATTATTAACTTTTGATACAACAGAATCAACAAATTACTTTTTCTCTCAACACGACATTCAATTCTATGACCAAAGAACTTATGACTTAGTAAGTTCAACTTATGGAGCAGTTGAATAATGTGTGTATTCTGTGAAATTATAAATGGCAATATCCCTTCATCTAAGGTTTATGAAGATGATGATGTATTAGCTATTCTAGATTTATCTCAAACTACTAAAGGTCACACATTGGTAATGCCTAAAAAGCACTATCAAAACATTCTAGAGATTCCTCAAGATGAACTAGCAAAACTCTTTGTCAAAGTGCAAAAAATCGCTAAGAGAGTGACAACTAATCTAGGCGCTAATGGATTTAATATCCTAGTAAATACTAATGAAGTTGCCGGTCAAAGTGTCATGCACCTACATGTGCATATCATCCCTAGATATGATGAAAATGACACTATCGAAATCAAAACTTGCGAAAACAAAATCGATCTTGCAAAAGTCTTAGAAGAAATCAATAAATAGTAAATTAGCCCCAGTTTAATTTGATAACTGGGGCTTTTTAAATTCAAGATTAATTATATGGTTAAGACTTTCTCTACATCATCATCTGTGGCAGTTTTATATATGATAACACCTTCAATAATGTTGTTAGATGGGTCGACTGAATTCTCTAAATAAGTCTTAGTATCGCCAAAACCAGAACTTCCCGCGGTCGCGAATAATACTATCTTTTTATTTTTAAACCGATACGACTCTAAAAAAGTATTAATGATGGTAGGAGCAATATACCACCAAATAGGGAAACCTAAATAGATAACATCATACTTATCAATATCAATATTATCTTTTACAATAGCTGGCCGATAATTTAAATCTTTCATCTCCTGTGATGAGCGTGATCCTCCATCTAACCAATTCAAATCTTCTTCAGTATAAGGTTTAAGTGGCTTTATTTTATACAAATCACCGTCAGAGGCAGCAGCGATTTTAGAAGCAAAATCAAATGTATTCCCACCGCAAGAAAAATAAGCAACTAAATTCATAATGACTCCTATCCGTGCTTATAGAAGCTGCGATTATCAAGAGCGAAAATCTTAGGAGTAAATTCCCCTACTTCAATCTGCTCAAAAGCCTTTTCGATAATATTAATTTTTGAATCAATATTATCGATTAAGTATAGCATCTCAGCTTCAATAGTCTCAGGTCTTACTGGTGAGCCAAATTCATATTGGCCATGATGTGATAAGACCATATGGCGCAAGATGAGCAGTTCTTCACTATCTTCCAAATGTAGCTCAGTTCCAATTTGTAATAATCTGGCTTGAAGTATAGAGATATGTCCAAGAAGTTTCCCCTCTTTTGTATATTCTGTTACGACTG
>CALBGK010000061.1 GCA_937893115.1 uncultured Erysipelotrichaceae bacterium
CAACATGATGAAAATAGCTTTAGAATCTGTTGAAGAGTAGCCATGAAAAGTCAAAAATTATTTTTTCGTCGCGTCATCGTCGTCACTTTAGTTATATTTATGTTACTGATGACCTTTATGCCATATTTAATGGCTTTAATGGGGTAAATATGAAGAAAATAATGATTTTGTGCATCCTCCTTCTTCTGGGAGGATGTTTTAAAGACCCACTTGTTGAATTGGGATATGATGAAGAAGCTATAAATCTCATCAAATCTCTAGAAGAAGATAATCAAAGTTTTTTTACTGAGGAATATCGTCCTCAATATGTCGATTTGTTGAAAGACGAAGACTTTGTTGAAGAAAATATCGATAAATATATTGAATATTTTGATTATTTTGAAGTCGATGATTTAATTTATTTTATTAATCTAGGATATTCCGATAATGAATTAAATAATATATCTGAGTTAATAAAAGATAACTATTTCCTTAAAAATAACGTAGATTTGTATTTGAAATATCCAAAAGACGAAATTAGAGATACAATTGAATATGTCAATACCATGCGCTATAAAGAAGATTATGAAGATGTGAGTGAAGCCGATTATTCTAGGGGCATCCATATTCTAGTCAACAAGTATAACTATCTGTCAGAAGATTATGAGCCAACCGATCTTGTGACAATAGATAGTGAGTATGGCATTAGTGGCAAGCTTAGACAAGAGGCTTATGAAGCATATATAGCCATGTATGAAGCAGCAGTTGAGGAGGGTTTAAACTTCTTCATTACCTCCCCTTATAGACCATATTCTTCCCAATACCGAATTTATAATTCGTACTTGGAAACATATAGTCAAGAAGAAGTTGATACCTTTAGTGCGAGACCCGGTTTTTCTGAACATCAGACCGGTTTAGCCGTTGATATCTTAACTTATGATTCAAACTTCGATACTTTTGAATATACCGAAGAAGCTAAATGGCTTAAAGAAAACGCTTATAAGTATGGTTTTATTTTGCGCTATCCTGAGGATAAACAAGATATTACTGGTTATAAGTATGAGCCTTGGCACTATCGCTATGTCGGTGAAATTGCGCAAGATGTCTATGAGAGCGGGTTGACATATGATGAATATTATGAATATTATCTTAAAGATTAATAAGGGGGAAACATGCAGAAGAAAAAACGTTTAGTAGTTATTTTATCGATAATTGTTATTATATTGTCAGCTGTAATGGTTTTTGTCTTGACGACTTTAAAACCGTCTACAGATGTAGTCGAGCCAAATCCTAGTAGTACGCCAACTACGACTAGTGAGACAGTAAGCGGAGATTCGAAATTTTTAACTAACAAGGCAATTAATGATGATTATATCGCTCAGTTAAAATTCGAAAGTGGTCTATTAAACTTCCCTGTATTACAGGGTGAGACTAATGATACTTATATCACAACTGAATGGCAATCAATGGAATATGATATTGAAGGTTCTATCTTTATGGATTATCGTAATGTCTATGAAGGTGAAAATGAAGATGAAAGCCTCGTTATCTATGGTCATTATGTCTATGCTGATGAAAGAGCTAAATTTGGTCCTCTTCATGATTTAAAAGAAGAATCAAATTATGAAGCTAATAAGTATATAACCCTAGAATTTGAAAATGAGATTAGAAGATATGAAGTAGCCAGAGTCTTCTATTGTCAACTAGTTGATGATGGTAATGGTAACTATCTCTATACTCAAGATGATATGCAATACTATCACACTAATTTTGATGAAGAATACTTTGATATCTACATGCAAGCTATCGAAGATAACGAGTTCTATGATACTGGCGTAGAGATAAGCCATGATGATCACTTGTTGACACTACAGACTTGTGTCAGAAATCGTGATGATTTAAGACTTATTGTCATCGCTAAAGAAATATCTAGAACAGCAATTACAAGATAACCTCGAAAGAGGTTTTTCTTTTTGATAATAAAATGTAGGAGAACTCATTGACAAAAAAGGACGGGGGGGGGGTATTATTAAAGAGTCTAAAAAGACTAGATTAAGGGAGAGGTAAAAACAAAATGAAAAAAATTATTACATTCGCTTTAAGCATGGCTATGATTTTTGGGACATTTATGAGCCTTTCAGCAGAACAAGTCACAGATTGGCAAAGTGATGGTGAAAATTATACTATCACTCATAGCTCTAATGGTTTGACATCTACAGTAACTGCTGAAGGTGGTTTAGATGGACTTTCTTACAGATTTGATGGTCAAGAACTAAGTGAAGAAGAAAAAACAGTTGAATTGTATGTAGAACTAAGCAAGGACTACCAGCATGGTGAACTATTCGCTATTTCGTTAGGTTTTGGTACAATGAATGAAGCAGAAAACAAGACCGATTACGCTTCTGAATTCATTGTTCAAACAATTAAAGATGGTGATAAGTTTGTCATTTCTTCAGGAGTAGCCCCAGAACAAAAAATTGAAATTACTGAACCTGGAATTTATAAATATGTATGGACAGTTTCTAAAAATGAAGGTGTGGTAAATGCAAAATTCCATGTAGAAGGTGTTGATGGAAGCTTAGAATTCACAACTAATAAGAAAGAGCTTAACAATAGCACAGTTCTTAGATATGTATGGGCATTTGGAAGAGATCATGGATCAAGCGATTATAGATTGGATAGAGATTTAGTTTTCTATAATGAAAAACCAGTATTAAAAGAAGTAAAAGCTGTTCTTGGCAGCGACGGTGTCACTGAAGGAACAAGTCCTAAAGTAGGCGATGTATTACAAGCTAACGTAGTGACTGAAGCTGGTACAAATATCTATTCATATCCTAGTGATAGCCACGTTAAATACACTTGGTACTATGTAGAAAATGATCAAGTTATTGGTACAGCTTCATCTTTCAGTGTTACTGCTGATAACGAAGGCAAGACTATCGCTGTTAAAGTCGAAGGTATCGATGGATATACTGGAACTGCAACTTGGGAAGCTAGTGAAGTGGTAAAAGTTGAGGGTGAACCAGTTGAACCAGAAGAACCTAGTGGTCCTACTTGCGCCGGATCAAAAGATAAAAACTGTGATGGTGTAGTAACTTGTGATGAAGAAA
>CALBGK010000062.1 GCA_937893115.1 uncultured Erysipelotrichaceae bacterium
GATCATCAGTTAAGTCCTTAACTCGAATATCTTCGCTAATGCCATTTTCCTTTAATATCTTCTTAGCAGTTGGAAGACCAACACCATAGATATATGTTAGAGATACTACAACGCGTTTATCGCGAGGAATATCTACTCCAGCTATACGAGCCATAATCTTTGTTCCCTCCTATTATCCTTGTCTTTGTTTGTGTTTAGGGTTTTCACAAATAACCATAACGCGACCCTTGCGCTTAATAACGCGACATTTGTCACAAATTGGTTTAACAGATGGTCTAACTTTCATCTTTCCCTCCTACTAGACTATTTATGTCTAAATGTTATACGCCCACGTGTTAAGTCATAAGGTGAAATCTCTACAGTCACTTTATCACCTGGTAAAATGCGGATGTAATGCATGCGGATTTTACCAGAAACGTGAGCCAGTATTTCGTGACCGTTCTCGAGTTTCACTTTGAATTGTGCATTTGGTAAAGTATCAACTACCAAACCTTCGATTTCAATGACATCTTGTTTTGCCAACAGTTAATCCTCCTTAGTAGTAATCTCATAACCGTCTTCTAATACAACAACTGTGTGTTCATAGTGCGCTGCCAAGCTCTTATCTCTTGATACAACGCCCCAGCCATCAGATAAGGTTCGACAATGGGGTTTGCCCATAAATACCATTGGTTCTACGGCAATACACATACCTTTTCTCAAAAGCTCTAAAGTATGAGCTTTACCAACATTAGGAACACTTGGATCCTCATGAACATGTTTGCCAATGCCATGTCCGGTATATTCGATAGGTGTTGAATAGCCATGTGCTTCGACATAAGTCTGAATCGCATGAGAAATATCACCAACTCGATTACCAGCTTTTACTTGTGCCAGGCCGATATATAGGGCTTCTTCAGTTACCTTCATGAGGTCTAAAGTCTTTTCGTCTTTGACTTCACCAACGGTATAAGACCAGGCACTATCTCCATGATATCCCTTATAACAAGCTCCGACATCAATAGATATGATATCACCATCTTTTAAGATTGT
Organism: uncultured Erysipelotrichaceae bacterium; assembly: GCA_937893115.1. Classification (GTDB taxonomy): domain Bacteria; phylum Bacillota_I; class Bacilli_A; order Erysipelotrichales; family Erysipelotrichaceae; genus CALUZH01. The sequence continues at coordinate 1,033 of CALBGK010000062.1, forward strand.
GTGATCAGGAATGCCATGTACCAGCATTTCATTAATTGATGTACAGATACTTGCCGGAAATCCTTGATAGCCTTTGAAAGAAGGAGTAGCGCCGTTGCTGCGAATAACTTCTTCAGCGATTCTATCAAGTTCTAAAGTGGTGATGCCAGGTCTTACGACTTCTTTCATCTTCTTATGAACTTTAGCGACGATTCTTCCTGCTTCTTTCATCAGCTCTATTTCTCTTGGAGATTTGATACTAATCATTAATTGCCCCCAAAAGGCTTAAGATATTTTGATATACTTCATCTTTAGTCTTTGATGCGTCAATTTCTCTTACCAATCCCTGTTTGCGATAGTATTCAATCGTAGGCATAGTAACGTCATTATATTCAGCTAGACGTACTTTTAGACTTTCTAAAGTATCATCTTTTCTCGCATATAATTCGCCACCACACTTATCACAGACACCTTCGACTTTTGAAGGATGTTTATCGATGTGATAGATTTCACCACAATCCTTACAGATGCGTCTACCTGTAATTCTTGACTTGAGTTCTTCTTCATCAAGATTCAAATAGATGACCAAATCGATGTGTTTACCGAGCTCTTTAAGGATATTATCAAAGTCTTCAGCCTGCATAGGATTACGAGGATAACCATCCATCAAGAATCCTTTTTGATGTATATCATCTTTGCGCAAACGTTCAACGATGATATCGTGAATGATCTCATCAGGTACAAGCTGTCCTTTTTCGATATATGCCTGAGCTCTTTGGCCGACTTCACTTCCTTCCTTGATACTTTGTCTTAAGATGTCGCCAGTAGAAATATGTACAAGCCCTTTATCTTGTTCTAAAAGGCCTGACATTGTGCCCTTACCGGTTCCCGGAGCACCAATTAGTAGAAGATTCATCAATTACACCTACTTTCCTACAAAACCGTGATATTGTTTCTGAGTTAATTGACCCTTTAAAGTCTTGATAGTTTCCATAGCTACACCTACGACGATGATGATACCTGTACCACCAACGGCAGCCTGAGAAGGCAAAGATGTAAGCATGGAAATGACATATGGTAAAATCGCAATGAATGTAAGAAGGATTGCTCCTAATACGGTGATGCGATTCAAGACTTTCGAAACATATTCTTTTGTTTCTGAACCAGGACGTACACCTGGAATATATGAATTCTGTTTAGCTAAATCTTCGGCGATCTTATTAGGGTCGACAGTTAAGTTAGTATAGAAGAAAGTAAACAGAATGATTAGGATAGCATAGATAACTAAGGCAATTGGACTTGTAGTCAAATTGAAGAAATCACTTAACCATGCATATGCTTCCTGATTGAACCATGAAGTAATGATTTGCGGAACCTGAATCAAAGTTGACGCAAAAATTACTGGGATGACGCTGGCTGAATTTATCTTTAAAGGTAAATGGTTGAAATCACCCTTAGCACGATTTACAACCTGACTAGTCGTATATTGCATTGGAATTCTTCTTTCGGCAAGTTGCATCACAACTACTAAGATGATAATTGCGATAAACATGACGATATAAGCGATAAATTCTAATACACCAGCTGTAGTTACACCACTACCTAGTAATGTTTGATAAACAGTCTGGAATTGACTTGGCATACCGGCAACGATACCAGCGAAGATGATCATAGAAACACCATTACCGATACCCTTACTAGTAATCTGATCACCAATCCATAATAAGAACATCGAACCAGCTGTAAAGATAATAGCGATATATAAGTAAGTCAATGGACCTGGATTATCAACTACTTCAAATTGATTTGATAGTAATTGAACGATGAAATATCCTTGAACTAGAGACATGACTACAGCCAAGTATCTAGTGATGCGGTCCATCTGTTGACGTCCCTTCTTACCGCTTTTAGCCATTTCAGTCAAAGACGGAATGATATCCATAGCTAATAGCTGAATTACAATGCTAGAAGTAATATAAGGTCCAACTCCTAATGAGAAAATTGACATTTGCTCAATAGCGCCACCACCTAGCAGACTCATCATCCCTAAGATGGAGTTGCTAGATAGTGAAATAACTGTATCATTGATACCTACTGCTGGAATTGCACATCCCAAGCGATAGATTAATAACATGATCAAAGTAAAGCCAATCTTCTTTCTGATATCTCTATTTTTAAAGAAATCCACGAAAGTTTGGATCATATTAGAATACCTCTACTTTTCCGCCTGCTTTTTCTATTGCTGCCACTGCTGATTTAGAAACTTTGTGGCATTTAACTGTCAATTTCTTTTCTAAAGTTCCATTTCCTAAAACTTTAATTCCAGAATAAACTTTCTTTACAAGTCCTGTTTCAATTAATAATTCAGGAGTAACTTCTACACCATCTTCAAAGACATTTAAGTCTTCTACATTGATGATAGCATATTCTTTTCTTGTAAAGTTAGTGAAACCGCGCTTTGGAATGCGTTTGTATAAAGGTGTTTGTCCACCTTCGAATCCAATTGCAACGCCTCCACCTGAACGTGCATTTTGACCCTTATGTCCCTTACCGGCAGTCTTACCGTTTCCAGAACCATGTCCACGTCCAATTCTCTTACGTTCCTTACGAGCACCCTCGTTGTATTTCAATTCATGTAAATTCACTTTTAGGTCCTCCTATCGAATTTCTTCAACTTTCTTCTCGCGAAGTTTAGCTACTGTATTTACAGTTTTTAATTCGCTTAAAGCTGTCATAGTTGCATGAACGGCATTGATAGGTGTACGGCTTCCAATACACTTAGAGATAACGTCGTTAATACCAGCAAGTTCTAATACAGCACGAACTGGACCACCGGCAACAACTCCAGTACCTTCACTAGCTGGGCGAATCATAACTTCGCCAGCGCCATAGATGCCAGTTACTGCATGCGGTATAGTCTTATAGCCATTTACTAGTGGAACACGAATGACATTCTTCTTAGCTGCTTCGATAGCCTTACGAATTGCATCAGGTACTTCGTTAGCCTTGCCAAGTCCATAACCGACACGACCCTTTTTGTCTCCTACTACAACTAGAGCAGAGAAACGCATTCTACGTCCACCCTTAACCGTCTTAGATACACGATTGATAACTACTACTCTTTCTTCGAACTCTTTTTGATTGCGATCGAATCTTCTATTTTTTCTATTAGTATTTTCCATGGTTTCCTCCTAGAATTTAAGACCAGCTTCTCTAGCTGCGTCAGCGAGAGCCTTTACTCTTCCATGATAGATATAACCACCACGGTCAAATACAACGTTATCAATGTTTAAAGCTAAAGCGCGTTTAGCGACTTCAGTTCCAACCTGTTTAGCTGCTTCAATATTTCCACCGTTAGCCAATTTTAATTCTACTGATGAGCAAGAAGTTAAAGTCTTACCACAAGTATCATCGATAATTTGGCAATGGATATGAGCATTAGAGCGGAATACACATAAGCGTGGGCAAGTAGCAGTACCACTTACTTTAGTTCTGATACGTGCATGTCTTCTAAGACGTTCTTTATTCTTTGATCCTTTATTTAACATGTCCTATATACTCCTTTCCCACTACTTACCAGCCGTCTTACCTTCTTTACGACGGATATGTTCACCCTTATAACGGATACCTTTGCCCTTATAAGGTTCTGGTTTACGATAAGCACGAATGTTTGCAGCTACTTCACCAACACGTTGTTTATCGATACCTGTTACAACGATTTGGTTAGCAGTTGGGCATTCAATCTTGATGCCTTCTTCGGCAACATATTCAACCTGGTGTGAATAACCAACATTTAATGTTAATTTATTTCCACTTACAGCGGCACGGTAACCGATACCTTCGATTTCAAGTTCTTTCTTGTAACCTTCGCTTACACCTACGATCATATTATAGATTAAAGCACGAGTAGTACCATGTAATTGCTTAGTGTGTTTTTCTTCATTTGCGCGTACGCAAGTCAGAACTCCATTATCGTTTTTGATTTCGATAAGTGGAGAAAATTGACGTGTTAAAGTTCCTTTTGGACCCTTTACAGTCACCTCATTTCCAGCAGTGACACTAAATTCAACACCGCTGGGAATGGTAATCGTTTTATTCCCGATACGTGACATTTTCTTCTCCTTTTATTACCAAACGTAGGCGATAACTTCACCGCCAAAGCCATTCTTTCTAGCGTCGCGGTCTGTCATTAAACCGTGAGATGTAGAAATGATAGCTGTTCCTAAACCATTTAATACTCTAGGGATGGCATCGCTTTTTGCATAAACGCGAAGACCTGGTTTAGAAATTCTCTTTAGACCAGAGATAACTTTTTGATTATTGTTGCCATATTTTAATTCGATGACAATCATCTTATCTCTAGCTGCTTCACCTTCAACTTTATAAGAAGTAATATAGCCTTCTTCTTTAAGAATACGGGCAATTTCTAATTTCATTTTACTAGCTGGAACACTTACTGTTTCATGACCGGCACCGATAGCGTTGCGGATTCTAGTAAGCATATCAGCAATTGGATCTGTCATATTCATCATTGCTAATTACCTCCTACCAACTTGCCTTCTTAACTCCAGGAATTTGACCCTTATAAGCCAATTCACGGAAACAGATACGGCATAATTTGTACTTTTGAAGTACGGCATGTGGACGTCCACAACGTTCACATCTTGTATAGTTACGAGATGAGAATTTGTTAGGACGATGTGCTTTGATAATCATTGCTTTTTTTGCCATTTTAATTCTCCTCTCTATTTCGCAAAAGGCATACCTAACTCTTTAAGTAGAGCTTTAGCCTCTTCATTATTCTTTGCAGTAGTTACGATAACGATATCCATACCGCGAACTTTGCTAACTTTATCATATTGAATTTCAGGGAAGATAATCTGTTCTTTAATACCTAAAGTATAGTTACCTCTTCCATCAAATGCAGTCTTAGATACACCGTGGAAGTCCCTTACACGAGGTAGAGAAATAGAAACAAGCTTGTCAAAGAAGTCATACATCTTTTCGCCTCTCAATGTAACTTTGCAACCAATAGCCATTCCTTCTCTCAATTTGAAGTTAGCGATTGATTTCTTAGCCTTAGTTACAACTGGTTTTTGACCAGAGATAGCTGTCAATTCACTTACAGCTTCATCTAATGCCTTAGGATTAGAGATGGCTTCACCAATACCGAAGTTAATGACAATCTTTTCTAGCTTAGGGCATTCCATGACGCTAGAATAGTTAAATTCTTTCATCAAGTTTCCCTTGATCTCATTTAAGTATTTTTCTTGTAGGCGGTTCATTATTTTTTACCCCCTTTAATTACTGTTCCAGATTTCTTATAGTAGCGTACCTTAACGCCCTTTTCTTCTTTATAACCAATTCTTGAAGCTTGTTTAGCTTTAGAATCGTAAATCATTACATTGGAAACATGGATAGGCATTTCCTTTTCGATGATGCCACCATCTGGGTTCATCTGAGTAGGTTTTAAAGATTTCTTAGCGATGTTAACACCTTCAACAACTACCTTATCCTTGCTAGGCAACACTTGGATAACTTCACCAATTGTACCCTTATCGTGCCCTGTAATGACTTTGACTTTATCACCTTTTTTAATTTTCATCAGTCATCCTCCTATAATACTTCAGGAGCTAAAGACACAATCTTCATGAAGTCTTTATCTCGAAGTTCTCTAGCCACAGGTCCGAAAATACGTGTTCCCTTTGGCGTATTGTCATCTTTAATGATAACAGCTGCATTGTCATCGAATTTGATGAATGAACCATTATCTCTAGAAATACCATATTTTGTACGTACGATGACAGCCTTAACTACATCGCCCTTTTTAACTGATCCACCAGGAGCAGCTTCTTTAACTGTACATACAATGATATCACCGATATTAGCAAACTTTCTTCTAGATCCGCCTAAGCAACGAATAACTAATAATTCTTTAGCACCGGTGTTATCAGCAACTTTTAATCGTGTTTCATTACTAATCATATTTTACCTCCTAAAGAATAATTGCTTTTTCAACAATCTTAGTTAAGCGGAAATGCTTATCTTTGCTCAATGGACGAGTTTCCATAATTTCTACTGTATCGCCGATTCTAGCTTCATTATTTTCATCATGAGCCTTGAAACGACGAGAGAACTTAACTCTCTTACCATATAGAGGATGAGATTTTCTAGTTGCGATTTCTACAACAATAGTCTTATCCATTTTGTCAGATACTACTTTGCCGCGTAATACACGTCTTTTATTTGTTCTTTCCATCGCTTATCCCTCCTTTACTTCCATTTCTCTTTCTTTTAAAACTGTTTTAATGCGGGCAATTGTTTTTCTAAGTTCACGAATGCGCATTGGATTTTCAACAGAACCTGTAGCCTTTTGAAAGCGAAGGTCGAATAGTTCAGCTTTGCATTCGTCAACAGCCTTAATCAATTCTTCGTTTGATTTATCTCTAATTTCCTTAACGTTCATTCCTATTCACCTTTCTTCACAAATTTGCACTTAACAGGTAATTTATGTGATGCTAGACGGAAAGCTTCACGAGCTACTTCTTCAGAAACGCCGCCAATTTCAAACATTACACGGCCTTTTTGAACAACGGCAACCCAACCTTCTGGAGCACCTTTACCAGAACCCATACGTACTTCTAATGGTTTCTTAGTGATAGCTAAATGAGGGAATATCTTAATCCATACATTACCACCACGGTTCATATAACGAGTCATCGCAACACGGGCTGCTTCGATCTGACGGTTAGATACGTAAGCACCAGTCATAGCAACTAGTCCGTATTCACCGAAAGTAACTTCTGTACCAGCCTTTGATTTGCCTTCATAACTCAAACGATGAGGACGACGATACTTAGTTCTATTAGGCATTAACATAATTAATTACCTCCCTTTTCGCTAGCAGTCTCTTCAGCAACTGTTTCAGTAACTGTTTCAACTTTCTCTTCACGTTTTTGGCGTCTGTCATTACGACGACGGTTATTAGGACGTGTACCTTGTGTCTTAGGTTTTTCTGGTTCTTGTACCATTTCACCTGGAAGAACTTCACCACGGCAGATCCATACTTTAACACCAAGTTTTCCATATGTTGTCATAGCTTCTTCCCAAGCGTAGTCGATATCAGAACGAAGTGTATGTAGAGGAACAATACCTTCTGCATAACCTTCAGCACGAGCGATATCTGCACCACCTAAACGGCCAGAAACAGATGTCTTGATACCCTTAGCACCTGCACGCATAGTCTGTTGAATAGCTTTCTTTTGAACTGTACGGAAAGATTGTCTTTCTTCAAGCATCTTAGCTATCTTCATCGCAACTAAACGAGCATCTAGATCTGGATTAGCAACTTCAACGACATTTAAGTCAATTTGCTTACCATTAGTCAATTTGATTAACTGCTTTTTAATGCTTTCGATCTTAGCACCATCAGCGCCTACAAACATACCTGGACGAGCTGTGCGAATGATGATGCGAACATGGTTTTTACTTCTTTCGATTTCGATACGAGAAACCATGCAATCTTTGCTTTCTCTTTCAATGAGCTCACGAATTTTAATGTCTTCCATTAATAATGTGCCATAATCTTTTTCAGCATACCAACGAGATTGCCAATCACGAATGACACCAATTCTTAAGCCGACTGGATTAACTTTTTGACCCATAGTTTCCCCCTTATCTTTCCTCAACCACAACAGTGATGTGGCTAGTTCTCTTTAAAATCTTATGACCACGACCCTTTGAAACAGCACGGAAGCGTTTCATAGTCATACCTTCATTGGCATAACATGCCTTTACATATAACTTATCTTCGTCCATTTGATAGTTATGTGTAGCATTTGCCATTGCTGATTTTAATACTTTTGCAATCACCTCAGCAGAGTGATTTGGCGTAAATTTTAATATAGCCATTGCTTCTTTTGCGTCCTTACCACGGATAAGGTCTAAAACTAGACGAACCTTACGAGAAGCGATACGGACAGATTTAGCTGTTGATTTTACTTCCATCTTATTCCCTACGCTTTCTTGTCACTACCGTGACCACCAAATTTACGAGTTGGCACGAATTCACCTAATTTATGACCAACCATATCTTCTGTTACATATACAGGAACATGTTCCTTACCATTGTAAACTGCAAATGTGTGTTCAACGAAATCTGGGAAAATTGTTGAACGACGAGACCAAGTCTTAATAACTTCTTTTTTGCCTGATTCATTAAGCGCAACAACTTTTTTCATTAGATGTTCATCGCAAAATGGACCCTTTTTCAAACTACGACTCATTCTTTCTTACTTCCTTTCTTTCGTTATTATTTACCATTTCTTCTTCTTACGATTAGAGCGTTAGAAGCTTTCTTTGTCTTACGAGTCTTAACACCCATAGCTTTCTTGCCCCAAGGTGTCATAGGAGACTTACGTCCGATAGGTGTACGACCTTCACCACCACCGTGAGGGTGATCGCAAGGGTTCATAACAGAACCTCTGACAGTTGGACGGATACCCATCCATCTTGAGCGTCCAGCCTTACCTAAGTTGATCAAGCTGTAGTCTTCGTTACCGACGCTACCTACAGTCGCACGGCAAACACCTAAGACTTTTCTAACTTCACCACTCGCAAGACGAATAGTTACATATTTTTCTTCGATACCTAAGATTTGAGCACTTACACCAGCAGCTCTTGCTAGTTGTCCACCCTTACCAGGCTTTAATTCGATATTGTGGATAATTGTACCTTCAGGCATGTTGCGCATCTGTAAAGCGTTACCTACTTTGATATCACATACATCGCCAGATACGATTTTAGTTCCAACTTCTAATCCCTTAGGAGCTAGAATATAGCGTTTTTCACCGTCAGCATAGTGTAGTAATGCAATATTGGCATTACGGTTTGGATCGTATTCGATAGCAGCGACATTAGCTGGAATACCATCTTTGTTACGTTTGAAATCGATAATACGATATAGTTGTTTATGCCCGCCACCATGATGACGAGTTGTAATACGTCCTGTGTTGTTACGGCCACCAGACTTAGAGAAACTCATTGTTAAGCTCTTTTCAGGCTTTTTCTTTGTAATTTCCTCGAATGTAAGTCCAGTCATTCCTCTTCTACCAGGAGTAGTTGGCTTATATTTCTTAATCGCCATTTATTTTTTCCTCCTTATGCAATTTATCCGGAAATAGCATGTATCTTCCGATAGTTAATTTAATTATTTATCACTTAAGATATCGATCTTGTGACCTTCTTTTAATGTGACATAAGCTTTCTTGAAAGCATGTGTCTTACCAACGTAACGGCCAACTCTCTTAGTTTTTGATTTAGTGTTGGCAACATTGATCTTTTCTACTTTTACACCGAAGATTTCTTCAACAGCTTGTTTAATCTGAATCTTGTTTGTATCCTTAGCAACTTCGAAGACAACAGTGTTGTTTGTATCCTGGCTTTTTAATGTCTTTTCAGTTACAAGTGGACGAATGATAATGTCTCTAGCGTTACTCATCACCTAAAGCCTCCTCAACTTTCTTAGCAGCTGTCTTGGTCATTACTAACTTACCAGCGTTTTGAAGATCATAGATAGTTAAACCTTCAACTGTAGTCATATATACATTAGGAAGGTTTCTCAATGATAGATATGCATTGTCGAAATCTTCTTCAATATCTACGACGAATAATACTTTTCTTTCAATCTTGAAAGCTTCTAATACTTTCTTGAATTCTTTTGTCTTAGCTGTTTCCATGACAATTGAATCAAGGATGTACATATTGTCGCTTTGAGCTTTTAAAGATAAGCCAGAGCGAAGAGCTAAACGGCGAACCTTACGATTGATTTTGAATGTATGGCTTCTTGGAGTAGGACCGAATGCGATACCGCCGCCTCTGAATTGAGTAGCTCTGATAGAACCTTGACGAGCATTACCTGTACCCTTTTGGCCATATGGCTTTTTACCACCACCAGATACTTCACGACGATTTTTTACATCATGAGTACCTTGGCGCCAAGATGATGTCTGACGCAATACTGCATCAAAGATCGCTTGGTTGTTTGCTTCAATATTGAAGACGTTTTCTGCTAATTCGATATCGCCAACTTTATTAGCACTTAAATCATAAACATCAAACTTAGCCATCTATTACGCCTCCTTTTCATTTAATAGAACTTTTGGTTCTACATGTTTGATACTCTTTGTAGTTGTCTTAACGATGACAAGACCTCTTTTTGGTCCTGGAACGTTACCCTTAATAAGCATATAGTTTTTCTCAGCATCAACTTTGATAACCTCAAGGTTACGGTTAGTTGTGCGATATACACCTTCATGACCAGCCATAGCTGTTCCTTTTTCGATACGACCGTTGTTACGACCAGTAGTAGCTAATGAACCGATATGACGGATGTTCTTTGATCCTCCGTGAGAACGAGGACCTTGAGTAGCATTGTTACGAACAATAGTACCCATGTAACCTTTACCTTTTGAGATACCAGTAACATCCACGATGTCACCAGCGGAAAAGATATCAACTTTAACTTCTTGACCAACTTCAAGTTCAACTTCATCTAAACAAACTTCTCTCAAGAAACGTTTAGGAGCTGTGTTGGCTTTTTTAGCATGACCAATCAAAGCTTTAGTGCTGCGAGATTCTTTAACATCTTCTAAGCCCAATTGGATTGCTTCGTAGCCGTCATTTTCAACGACTTTCTTTTGCATAACCACATTTGGTTCACATTCAACAACAGTAACTGGGATCAGTTTGCCATCTTCTGTGAAGACTTGAGTCATGCCAAGTTTTCTTCCAAGTATTCCTTTCATGATGTCACCTTTCTATTTCTTATAATTTGATTTCGATATCAACACCGCTAGGCAATTCAAGACGTGATAATGCATCGATTGTCTTAGCGCTAGGGCCGATGATCTCAATTAAACGCTTGTGCGTTCTTACTTCGAACTGTTCACGTGAATACTTATATTTGTGAGTAGCACGAATAACAGTGATGATTTGCTTCTCAGTTGGAAGCGGAATTGGTCCGATGACCTTTTTAACTCCACCTTCTTCAGCTGCTTTGACAATCTTTTCTGTCGCAACATCTAATGAGCGGTGTTCGTAAGCCTTTAATTTAATTCTTACGTTATTTTTTGCCATGAAATTTTCCTCCTTCATTTCATCATCAAGGCTGATATTTTGCCTTGAATACTCACTCCATGTGAATTCCCTGGTTATCACACAGGTACACAGGTCTCCGTGTGCCAGCAACCTCCCATATCTCAGCGAGCGCTATAACATTATACTAATTTGACAATATCGATGCAAGAAAAAAATATCGAATAAAGCTAAAAAATGCCTATTTTCCTATCTTTTTTTATCATATTAGAGCAACGCCTATACGTGTTTCATATACCTTTAAGAAAATAATGCCCTTTTAGGCATTATTTGTAGCATATTTCTTTGAGATATAGACCACTTGGATCGATATTAAAACGATGCTTAGACTTGTTAGGATGCTCTATCATATCTCTTACTTCGGCTAGATTTTTTTTGCCTCTACCTAGGTCGATAAGCGTGCCTATTATCATCCTTACCATATGCCTTAAAAAGCCACTTCCTTCAATCGTAAAGATTAAAAGATTATCTTTGATGACATAGTCTAAACGATAGATAGTTCGACATTGGTCAGGATATAAGTCATAGGGGCTAGTGTTGAAAGATCCGAAGTCATGATAACCGATAAAAAAAGGCAAGGCCATATCGATCAAGTCATAGTTTAATTTGTAGGGGCAATAATAAGCTAGGTCCTTTAAAAAGACATCATACTCATTGATGTTAATATGATATTCATATGTCTTTTTAACTACGCTAAAACGCGCATGAAAGCTCTCATCGACTAATTCAACCTTAAGTATATGTATATCCTTAGGTAGTAAGCCATTTAAAGAGGCCTTCAATTTATATTCATCCAATTTATCTTCTAAATCAAAATGAAAGACTTGCTCGTAAGCATGAACACCACTATCAGTCCTTGATGCCATGATGATGCGAATATCTTTTTGTAAGATGATTTTAAGTCTTTCTTCAATTACCTCTTGAATGCTTAGACCATTGATCTGCCTTTGAAAGCCGACATAGTTAGTACCATTATAGGCACAAGATACCTTATATCTCATAAGCAGATATTCATGAGTATCATCGCACCCATCAGTGACAATGATATAGCTAAGAGCAGGAAATCACCAAAGTGATACTTCAAGAGTTTATACTTAGTGCGCTCTTTGCCAGGGACATATCCCCTAGCTTCCATCGCATTAGCTAGTTCATCAGCTCTTTGAAAGGCGACTGAAAAAAGTGGGACTATTAATGATAGTATAGCCATGATCTTCTCTTTTAATTTTCCCTCTTCAAAATCGACACCACGTGACTTTTGCGAATTCATGATGCGCATAGTCTCCTCAATAATTAGAGGAATAAAACGCAAAGCTAAAGATATCATGATGGCTATTTCATGAGCAGGAACCTTAAATCGTTTTAAAGGCACTAATAAATATTCAATACCCAAAGTCAAATCAAGTGGTTTAGTCGTCGCCGTCAAACAAGTGGTAACCATAATCATGAGCAATAGTCTAACTACGATATATAAGGTATCAATAATAGCTTCACTATATATTTCAACAAAGCCCAGGCTCAACCATAAGTCACCCTCTTTAACCGATAAGATATTGATGATGAATAAAAATATCATCATGAAGGTCATCGGTTTAAAGGCTTTGATAATAAATTTAAAACGTAATTTAGCTAATAATAGAGCTACTAAAATAAAGATGCCTAAAACTAGATAGCCTAAAAATCCACTAGGAATAAATATTGCCACCAGCATGATTAACATCGCAATAATCTTAGCGCGAGGATCGAGACGATGGATAGGCGTATCCATCGGTATATATTTACCGAATACTAGATTATTCATGTTTGATCACCTTCGATACTTCATCGACTATCATATTTAAACTATCAGCTTTGATATCAAAGCCAACTCTATTCAATTCTCTTTTAAACATGATATCCATAGG
>CALBGK010000063.1 GCA_937893115.1 uncultured Erysipelotrichaceae bacterium
ATATATGACTAACTTTTATAATACTTCTCGTCAGCTAATTCTATTTGAGTATAGATTTTTAAGACAGTTGTATGAATTACCGATATCAATAGATGCCTATGTAATTCTTCGCTATTATCAGACTCGTCAAAGTGCCCCTTTTCAATAATGTCATGCAATGATTTTTCAAAATAATAGGCAAAAGTATCATAAGCTATTTCTAAGTCGCTTTTCTTCATATTAGTTTGAACTTCTATCATCTTCGATATCTCACTAAGGCTAAATGATTTCTTTAAGATAGATACGACGATTAAGAAAGCTACATGATATTTTTTGTAATGCTTTTTGATCGGCGCTTTTACAATACTGTTTTTTACATAATTATTTACCATACTAGCCGTGATCGGTTTATCGCCATCAGCAATATTTAATGCATCAATGTGTGTGTTAATAAAAATAATTACCTGGTCCATATAGATATCAAAATCTGGCAATTCATTCCAACGAGGACAGTGAAAATTTAATAATTTACTTCTATCTATTGTCATGTTCTTAAATTATCATAATTTTTAAAACTATTCAATCTAGTTTTTAATACTAGATTAATTGACTTAATATACTAGATATCATATTATATGTTTGAAAGAAGGAGTATTTATGGTTAAAATTGTTTCTGATACTTCAACACTATATTCGCCTAAAGAAGCTTTAAATAAAGGTCTATATGTTAACTCTTTGCATATTTCACTCAACAACGAAAGCTATAGCGAATACGTTGATATCGATAGTGATCAATTATTAAATAAGATAAAAGAAGGGGCTATTCCAAAATCTTCTCAGCCTTCGATAGGGCAGAAGATCGAACTATATGATAAGCTTGCTATCGATGACGATCTCATCGATATCACTATAGCTGATGGTTTGAGCGGAACCTATCAAAGTGCTCTTACAGCTAAGGAATCATCAATAAATAAAAAAAGGATTACTGTATTTAATTCGAGGACTCTTTGTCTCCCTCATAGATATTTAGTAGATGAAGCCCTCGAAATGGCTAAAGAAGGTAAAGATAAAGATTCTATTTTAGCAATGCTTGAAAAATCGAGTGCAACTGAACTGTCTTTCCTTGTTCCTGAAGATTTCTCATTTCTTTATCGTGGAGGTCGCATCCCAAAAACAGTAGCTGGAATAGGTGAATTCTTAAAACTGCATATCTGCACAAAAAAGAATGAACAAGGCAATGCCTTAGAAAAATTTTCTGTAAATCGAACATTTAAAAAAACTTTGTTGTCCATCATGGAATATATCATTAAAAAAGGAATTGATGATACTTACTTGTTTGGTATCAGTCACGCTAATAACATAGATGCTGCCAACAAAACCAAAGAAATGCTGCTTTCTAAGTTTCCTAAAGCTCAGATTGAAATAATGCCATTATCCTGTGCCTTCATCACCCAAGGGGGGCCAGGTTGTTGTGCTTTACAGATGATCAAAATAATTCATTAAAAATAAGGGCTCTTGCCCTTATTTTTCTACTCGAATCATCTTGAAATATTTAATTAGATAATCATTGATATAGCTCGAATTAAATGGTTCTTCCTTATTCTCTATCATCCTGATTAATGCTTGCATCTGCTTTTCAACTATTTTTTTAATCTCAAGAGGATAATTCATCACTTTGGCATGTTCAGCATATTCATTTTCATCCAAGATGACATATGAATCGTCAGGATATACTTTGACATCTAAGTCATAGTCGATATTTTTAATCGCTTCCCCATCAAATAGAGAAGGAGATGCTAGATTACAATAATAATAAATACCATTTTTACGTATCATCGAAATGACATTGAACCATTTATGTTCATAAAAAAAACAAATAGCCGGTTCTTTAGTCAACCAGCGACGTCCATCGCTTTCCACTACCCAAGTATGATCAGTCACTACCACGACAAAGTCTTCTTTGACATCGATGACTAAGGATTTAGACCACGTGCGATGCAGACTGCCATCATGTTTATAAGACTGAATAAATACACTATCACCAACATTTAAGTTCATCATAACAACAATAATAATACAACATAAAAATAGTGAAAACCATATCGATTTTCACTATTTACTATCTATATCTATATTGTTTTAGAAAACTGTTTCTTAAATACCTGATAGAGTAAAGGTATTACTATCATTAACATGACCATAGTGGCCAGGCAATATGGAACATTATAATTGATAGAACCAAGCCAAGCTGCCCACGAACCAGAAGCGGCATCACCGGGCCATGCAAATGCTCCTGATAATAAGATAGATACAGTTCTAATAAGCATTGTAATGACAATTCCTGTTTCCATCAAAACAATGTTCTTCTTCGATTTAAAGAATAGGAAAGAAGATGCACCTACAATGATAGAAGGAATGACATAGTCACAGATAAAACCTAATGCGACATAGCTTTGGGCAAAATATGGTGGAGTAACCACAAAGGATACCAACATCCACAAAGCACCAGTAGCCATACCTAGTACAGGACCTAAATGGAAAGAAGCTAATACCACTGGAATTAAAGCGATATTAATTGAACCACCCATTGGCATGTCCAGGAATGATAACATCTCCTTTACCACGTCAAGGGCTGTAGCCAATGCAGCATACATCGCCACAAAGACCATAATTTTGATCATTCTGTTTGCTTTTGACATTAAAAAAACACCTCCATAGAAGGCGTAAGGAAATCATAACTCCCTACGCTAGCATAACCTAGATCAGGTATAAGGGTATAATCTCAGTCTTTCGACACCCCTGTTACGTTTAAATTATAATTATATTATTTACTTTAAACAAGTATAATTAAGTTATGGATATTAGATTAGAAACCTTAAAAAATTTCTTTGATGATGAATTGTTGAGTGGGCTTTGCAATATCACTTCATATCTTTTCTATGACCACAAAGACCTCAACTGGCTAGGCTTTTATTTTTATAAGGATAATAAGTTAGTACTTGGACCCTTTCAAGGCAAGGTCGCTTGCACTCCATTAAAACTAGACAAGGGTGTTTGTGCCAAAGCTTTTAATGAAAGAAGGCTAATTAATGTTGAAGATGTTCATTCTTTTAAAGATCATATCGCTTGTGATAGTGCCTCTAAGTCAGAACTTGTCATTCCCTTAATTTATCAAGATATAATCTTTGGCGTCTTAGATATCGATTCACCTATCATCAATCGTTTTAGTCAAGAAGATGAATATTTCTTCAATGAAGCATCTAAATATATAGCTGAATATTTATATAAATCTCTTTATTGTTGACTTGCATGTAGCTTATCTAAAGCAGTCATCACTTGATAAGTCTTATATAAATATTTTTTCATCATTTGTCTATCATTATCTAAGACCATCTTTTTAAATACACTAACTTCATAATAATAAGCATCTTTAAATGGATAATGATATTCTATACTCTCCCCATCACGCATCTCTATCTTAAAATTATCGATTAAAGATGGAGCACCTTCATAATATATGTGACCATTTTCTCCCGAGATAGAAATGAAATTATGAGCATCACTATCTTTTAATGAGGTACCTGTGATATAAAAATTATCATAAGTTAAGATATATGTTCCCGAGACATCAATATCTCTTTCCATATTACAGAAATAGGCATATTTATTAGCTAAACCAAAAATATCAATGGCATAGTAAAGGGTATAGACACCCAAATCATTTAAAGCTCCGCCATAAAATTCAGGATTAAAGACATTGGGACTGCCCCCCTTTTTAAAGTCATCATATTTACTAGAATACTTAGAAAAATTCAATTCAGCATTAGTAATTTTTCCTAGGGACTTAACGGCTTCTTTTAACTTCTTATAAGTTGGAAGATGAATAGGCAAAATGGCTTCAAATAAGATGACATCATTATCGATGGCTAATTTGATTAAGTCGAGACATTCTTTAGCACTAGTAGTAAAAGGTTTTTCTAATATGACATGTTTATGTCTGAGTATAGCTTTTGATGCATACTCAAAGTGTAGACTATTTGGTGTGGCGATGTAGACCGCATCAATATTTTCATCACTTAAGGCTATTTCATAATCGTCATAGGCCATATTAACGCCATTTGCCCTAGCAAAATCCTCAGTCTTTTTTAAGTCTCTGCCGCAACATGCGTATACTTCAATATCATTTTCTTTAAATGCCTTGATTAAATCAGCAGTAATCTTCGCTGTACCTACGGTTAAAATTTTCATAAACGCCTTCCTATCTGTAATAACTTAATAATTTATCAAAATAATGCATTCCTTCATCAACTGCCACATCTACGCGCATCAGACGCATCTCTCCTTTGGCAATAGGTATTTTAGTTACGAGTTTTTTATCTTCTAAGATTTGACCTATAGCCAAAAAATCTTCGCTGTTTAAATCAATTTCTAGATATTTTTGCCAACTTGCATCACCATCTATGAGCATCTTAGCTCCTTGTAAATAGATAGGTCTTATCGCCGATAAGTATTCACTCAAGTGCAGAGCTGTCATATTGTCGTAGGATACCCCAGCCAAAAGACAATGAGCTTTAAGTTCATATAATCTTCCGAGTGGTGAGGTATTGGATAAAGCGAAATCTAAACTTTGATGTGAACATAATATCTTGGCATATTTTCCATAGGCGACAAAGGCACAATTGGGATGAGGAGATACGACAGCTTTAGGGCGTCGACGCAAATTCTCCACTACCCTACCCATATATTCACTATCGGTATTAGTTTTATCAAAGGCTGGCATATTATCACGATATTTAACATACAATGACCTATCGATAGCTGGAGCTTCAAAAAAGGAAGGTTCGTTATTGCTGGCGCATTGCATGGGCATGATGACGGTACCGTTATAACCTAAAAGTTCGATGAGGGCATCATTAAAGGTCTGTGCTCCACCGATGATATATCCAAATTTAGATAATGAGGAATGGACTTCTAAAATCATGCCTGGTTTTACCCCGACTTCTTTAAAAGTTTCAATCAAATCATCTTTTGATAAGACCTTATCTACCATAGATTAAAAATTGTATAGAATGGCACCCTTAAAATGACACTCTTGCATAAAACTTTCGACATCTTGTACCGTCAGCGGTGCTACTGTCTCAATGGAGCGAACTGTAAGTACAGCTTGAGCTAGGGCAAAGCAGACACGTTTATTAACATCAAAATTATTCTTGCTGGCATAAGTATAAGCTGCTAAG
>CALBGK010000064.1 GCA_937893115.1 uncultured Erysipelotrichaceae bacterium
ATATGCGATATTGGGTTTCTTAATTAAGATATGTCTTGATGATTTTAAATTTAACTATGTATTTATCATCGCTTTATTTCTGTCATTTAGTTATGCCTTCCTTGATGAAGTACATCAATTGTTTATTGCGGGTAGAAGCTTTGGTTATATGGATATTATGATTGATACGATGGGTGCACTTTCAGGTATCTGGTTGGCTAAGGTTTTGATTCATGAAAAAACTTAGTATCATCTTGATAGCTTTATTATTGTGTGCGTGTAAGAACAATACCTATTATTGTGAGAAAAGGGATGGCGATAATTATTTTCTATATACCCTAAAAGGAATTAATGATCAGTTAACCCAAGTTTCATTTTATTTTGAACATAACTTTAATCGACATATAAGTGCTAAATATCTTCGAGATTTTGAAAATTTATATGATGATATAGAAATAAAAGATGATAGTTTTTCTCACAGTGAGAATATTGATATTTCTGATCCTTTCTCTTTATTAAAGACAATAGAATATTTAGAAAGAGACTTTTATTATTGTTTCAAATAAAGTGATTAGGCCTCTAAAATATATTTATGTTAGAATTATTGTATGAAAAAGATTTGTCTGTTGTTTTTAGCATGTTTATTTTTATGTGCATGTTCAAATACTGAGGATATAGCTGTCTCTTTAGATGCGGTTATCGATAGCGAATTAAGCAATCCTACAGTTTATCGCCAAGACCAGAACACCATCTTTTTTAGCTATTATCTACCTAGTGATATATATAAGCTAGAATCTCATAAAGATGCAGCCATCTTTTCTTTCAATAATGAGGAGATATTGATGAATATGAATATCACATCTATTATTGCTAGTGAAGAGGGAAGCATTAAAGAAGAGGCGAGAAATGAGAGTTTTTATTCTGATGATAGACTCGTCTATTCAAGAGAAGGGACTTACTTAAATCATGATGAGATTGAAGTGGAGTTCATCTATAATATATATGCGGTCAATAATAAATATCTAATTTCATTTAAGACTGATGATATGAATTATTATGCTTATGTATCGAGAAATAGCTTAGAACTGTTGACCAAGAGACTATTCATGTTGGCAGAGAGTATGTCGATAAATAGTGAAAGTGTTGTCGCTTACTATGCCAATGTCGATATGATTGATTATACGCGTGAACAGGTGAACTTATTTGAAACTGTCATTCCAAGAGAGGGACAGTTAGAAGAAATTCTGATTGATAAGGATTTACCTAGTACCACGACGCCGAGTGAGAATTAAAGAGGGAAGAGATATGAAGAAACTGATTGATATTTTATTTGAACCAGAAGAGGAAGAAGTTGTAGTTGAAG
>CALBGK010000065.1 GCA_937893115.1 uncultured Erysipelotrichaceae bacterium
ATGAGTGTCTACATATGGAATAGTGAAAAGACAAAAGAATTGGTTAGAGCCTTATAGCCTCATCAATATCGCATTATTTTAGGCGGCCCAGAAGTTAGTTATGAATATGAAAAATGGCTTTCAGAAGACATTGAAGCCATTATTAAGGGCGAAGGAGAAATCAGCTTCTGGCAAGCTGTCAATAGGCAAGAAAATGTCTTAGGCCTAGTCACTAAAAACAAAGATACTGATACCTATGGCTATACAGATATAGCCTATCTAGAAACCTTAGAAAGCCCATATTTTTTAAGCATGGATGATGATAGTAGAGCTAATCGCTATCTATATTTCGAAAGTAGTAGAGGTTGTCCATACCGTTGTGCCTATTGTCTATCTTCACTTGATAACAGAGTGCGCAATTTCTCTATCGATTATATTAAGAAACAATTAAAGATCTTAGAAGAAAAGACGCCTAAACAAGTTAAATTCCTCGATAGAACCTTTAATTCCAATCCTGAAAGAGCCTTAGAGATAGCCTCTTATATCAATGATTTAAATGTCGATACTTCTTTTCAATTTGAAGTAGCTCTAGAATTCTTTTCCCCTAAACTATTAGAATTCTTCGCTAATACTAAAAAGGGAAAATTCCGTTTTGAGGTCGGTGTTCAATCCTTTAACGACGAGACATTAAAATCGATTAGACGCTACCAAAATGCCGATAAATTGACGGCCAACATCCACTTTCTTAAACAAAATGATATAGTCATGCACACCGATTTAATCGCTGGCCTACCATATGAAGATTATGATAGCTTTAAAAATTCCTTCTTTAAGCTCTTTAGCCTCAAGACCGATGAAATACAAATGGGTATTTTAAAACTATTAAAGGGGACAAGCCTAAGAAGTGATTGTCAAAAATATGCCATCACCTATAATGAACTACCACCATATGAAGTATTATCTACAGCTTGGATATCTAAAGAAGAAATGGATAGAATTAAACTTGTAGCTAAAGTTATAGATAAAACTTACAACAGCAAGCGTCTTAAAGAAACATTTGATACCCTATTCATAGAAGGCTATGACATCTTTGAAATCATGGCTGACTATGGTTCTAGAATAGTTAAAATTGATAAGATACAAGTCTATGATTACTTTATGGCTCTTTATCTAACCCTCGAAGAATTTGGCTATAAGGACGCTTCAAGATTAATATTAAATGACTACTATAAACAATTCAAAGAAAAGCCTAAAGCTCTATTTGAAAGACCCGATCAAGAAATACGCAAAGACTTCTATCGATATTTAATCAGTTTAGGTTATGATGAACATGAATTAAATGAATATTCTATCTTTGACCATGCCTATAAAAATCAAAAAGCCATATATCAATTAGTGACATATAGCAATAAGCATCATCTTCAATCGATCAGATATTTCGATCTGGATTTTAACTTAATAGATATTATCTATTATTAATTTTTCTAAATTGCTAGCAGCGATACTTAGCTGATGATTTTTAGTTCTGACCAGGCTAAAATGACGGCTAGGTATTTTTTCTTTGACCTTGATACTAATAATCTCTTTATCTGCTATGCTTTTTTTGACATAAGCCTCAGGTAAAAACCCTAGACCTAAATTCTCTTTGACCAATGTCAAGAGTTGACTGATGGTTGATGTTTCTATGTCTGGAATATATTTTTGACCATTATAGGCAAAAAGCTGCTCATAAAAGATAAATGATGATGTATCTTTGGATAGGCTGATAATAGGATAAGATAATATGTCTTCGAAAGAGACGACTTTGTCTTTTAAATGCATAAACTCTCTGCCTCCTACCAATATCTCATCATAAGTTACCAATCGTCGCTCAACAAGATTGTCAGGTAAAGTGATGGGCGTTGTAACTAAGGCGAAATCCACTAGACCGTTTTGAATCATTTTCATGGCATCTGGTGATGAGGAATTGGCTATTTTAATGCGGATATTTGGATATAAATAATGAAATTTCTTAATAATGGGCAATAAGTATACATATAAAGATGTCTCAGTTGTACCTAATCTAATACTGCCAGCCTTTAATTTCTTATATAATTCCAGTTCTCTTTCACCACTTTCAATAAAACTGATAGTCGAAGATACATATTTATATACCAATTCACCTTCAGGAGTTAATTCGATCCCCTTATGAGATCTGATGAATAACGTCACACCTAGTTCAGCTTCTAATATTTTGATTGTGCGAGTGATATTAGGCTGATTATTCAATAAAACTCTGGCTGCTTTAGAAAAGCTACCATACTTAGCAACATAATAAAATATGCGATAATAGTCATAACTGATATTCATGGCTAATCTCCTATATATTTTTTATATTGATATTATATCATCTATATATTTTACATATACTTAAAATTGATTATAATTCTAGTGAACATATAGAAAGAAGGAGTTAAAGTGAATAAGGATCTAACAAGTGGTCAACCATCAGTCGTCTTATGGAAATTCTGTCTTCCTCTATTCGGCAGCATCATCTTCCAACAACTTTATAATATAGCAGACAGCTTTGTAGCCGGTAAATTTATCAGCAACGATGCTTTGGCAGCAGTTGGAAACAGTTATGAAATTACCCTGATTTTCTTAGCTTTTGCCTTCGGTTGCAATATTGGCTGTTCAGTCATCGTCTCCCAACTCTTTGGTGCAAAACGGTATGGAGAATTAAAAACCAGCGTATATACCACCTTGATTTCAAGCGCTGTATTATGTCTTTTATTAATGATAGTAGGCCTAACCTGTACCGATTTTATATTGAATCTTATCAATACCCCACTAAATATTTATGCTGATTCCAAATTATACCTTGATATCTATGTCCTTGGTTTACCCTTTGTTTTTTTCTATAATGTTGCAACGGGTATCTTTTCAGCTCTAGGCGACTCAAAAACACCCTTTTTCTTTCTCGCTTTTTCTTCGATCGGAAACATAATCGTCGATATTATATTTGTCGTTTGTTTCCATATGGGTGTTGATGGAGTTGCCTGGGCTACACTTTTATGTCAAGGCATTAGTTGTATATTGGAGCTGTTCTTCGTTTTTAAACGCTTCAGTAAAATTCCTAGCGAAGGAAAGGTAGACATCTTTTCTTTTTCTCTTTTAAGAAAGATATCTATCATCGCTATTCCCAGCATCATTCAACAGAGTTTTATATCTGTCGGCAATATTATCATCCAAGGCGTTATAAATGGTTTTGGATCATCCGTCATCGCTGGTTATTCAGCTTCCATCAAGCTAAACAATATGGTCATCACATCGCTTACTACCATAGGCAATGGAATCTCTAATTATACTGCTCAAAATATTGGTGCAGGTAAATTAGACAGAGTAAAAGAAGGCTTAAAAGCTGGATTTAAAATGGTCGTAACCATATCTATCCCTATTATTATAATCTACTTCAGTTTTACTAAGAACTTAGTAAGCATCTTCTTGGAAAACCCTAGTGGTGAAGCTCTTGACAGTGGTATCACTTTTTTAAAGATAGTATCACCATTTTATATCATCATCGCTATTAAACTTGTATCTGACGGCATGTTGAGAGGAGCTGGACTTATGAAAAAATTCATGTTGGCTACCTTTATCGACTTATTCCTAAGAATAGTAATAGCTATGTTCTTGTCAAAGACTAACTTAGCTACCGTTGGCATATGGATTGCATGGCCTATAAGTTGGACTATTTCATCGATTATCTCGTATTATTTTGCTAGCAGCGAAGCTAATAATCATAATAGATAAGCAAAAGATCGTTTCTTGCTCTATAAAGAAGCGGTCTTTTTTTGTTATTACAAATTATTTCATCATACTTTTTAATTTGAATATATCTTACTAATTTGATAATATACATACAAGAGGTAAAACGATGAAGAAGATTGTTGTGTTATTATTAGTTGGTCTACTTTGTGCTTGCAGCAATACAAACAGTGAAGATATCGCAAACAATGATATAGAATATTGTGGTGTTGGCGAAGATGCTTGTGAAGAAGAATTCAACTATGATGACTTTATGACTGGCGAAAATGTCTTCAATCCTATCAGTTTTGAAGAAGCTATCAACTTATTTGAAAATAAAGAATCGGGTATCATGTACTTTGGCTATTCTAATTGTCCATGGTGTATCGAAGCCGTCCCTATCATGAATGAAGTAGCTCAAAACTTAGGCAAAGAAATCTATTATGTAGCTACTAGAGACAGCGATAGGAATCAATTATATACCGAAGAAGAATCCGAAAAGATACTGAGCTATATCGGTGAATATGAAGACAGAGATGAAGAAGGAAATCTTCATATCTATGTACCGCTTGTGGTCGTCTTTGAAGATGGGGTTTGTGTCAGTGGAAATTTAGGAACGGTTGATAGTCATGATGCTCACGAAAGAAAGATGACAGAAGAAGAGATTGACCAATTGACATCTATCTATCAAGAAATGTTTAAATAGAACTTAAAAAGCGATGCAACTCATCGCTTTTATTCATCTTCATCTCTACCATAAAGATTTATTTCATAGGCTAATTTTTCAGCTAAATCATAAGCAAAACTATCTCTTTTAGC